>JACMOK010000121.1 GCA_014378065.1 Flavobacterium sp. | reverse complement strand
TAAGATGTTCTGTTCCAATAAAATCGTGTCCTAAACGTAGGGCTTCTTCTTTACTGTAGGTGATTACATCTTTGACTCTTGGGGAAAAATTATCATCCATAATTTATAGTGATTGGTGATGTAAATTTAGTGATTCTATTCATAAAAGCAATAATCGCTCCTAACAAAACTACTGTCAGCTAATAGACAAAAAATAATTAAAAATAAAAGTTAAATGACGATTAACTTATCAACTGAAATTGCGAAATGTTTTGTTAATAAATTGAACAAATTTCAACAAATTTATATACGAGAAATACTCGAGAAAGGTTATATTAGCAAGATTTTTTAAGCAAAATAATTTTTTAAATAACTAGAATATGTCTGACGGAGAAAAGTTAATCCCTATTAACATTGAAGATGAAATGAAATCAGCTTACATCGATTACTCGATGTCAGTAATCGTATCAAGAGCACTGCCAGATGTTAGAGACGGCTTAAAACCAGTACACCGCAGGGTACTTTACGGAATGTATGATTTGGGTGTTTTTTCCAACAAAGCCCATAAAAAATCCGCAAGAATCGTAGGAGAAGTTTTAGGTAAATACCATCCTCACGGAGATACTTCTGTTTATGACGCCATGGTTCGTATGGCACAGGAATGGAGTTTGCGATATTTATTGATTGACGGGCAAGGTAATTTTGGATCAGTTGACGGCGATAGTCCGGCAGCAATGAGATATACTGAAGCTAGGATGAAAAAAATGTCGGAAGACATAATGGCAGACATCGATAAAGAAACTGTTGATTTCCAATTGAATTTTGACGATACCTTATACGAGCCCAAAGTAATGCCCACAAGAGTGCCCAATTTATTAATTAATGGCGCTTCTGGAATTGCGGTGGGTATGGCGACCAACATGGCGCCACACAATTTAACAGAAGTCATTGATGGTACGCTCGCTTACATAGACAATAATGACATAGAAATAGATGAACTCATCAACTATATTAAAGCCCCTGATTTTCCTACAGGTGGTGTAATTTATGGTTATGAAGGAGTTCGAGAAGCTTTTAAAACTGGTCGTGGAAGAATTGTCATGCGGGCCAAGGTCAACTTTGAAGAAGTAGAAGGGAGAGAATCAATTATCGTCACTGAAATTCCATATCAGGTCAATAAAGCCGATATGATCAAGAAAACGGCAGACTTGGTCAACGATAAAAAGATCGAAGGAATTGCCAACATCCGTGACGAATCGGATAGGAACGGAATGCGTATTGTTTATATTTTGAAACGAGATGCCGTTCCCAATGTTGTACTTAATACCTTGTATAAATATACACAACTACAATCTTCTTTCAGCGTCAATAACATTGCTCTGGTAAAAGGAAGGCCACAAATGCTGAATCTAAAAGATTTGATTCATTATTTCGTAGAACACCGCCATGATGTTGTCGTACGCAGAACGCAGTTTGATTTGCGCAAAGCAGAAGAAAGAGCGCACATTTTAGAAGGTTTAATTATCGCATCGGATAATATTGACAAAGTGATTGCGTTAATTCGCAGCTCAAAAAATACTGAAGAAGCTAGAGAGAAGTTGATGGAACGTTTCAAACTGTCAGACATTCAATCCAGAGCCATCGTAGAAATGCGTTTGCGACAGTTAACGGGTCTAGAACAAGACAAGCTGCGCGCAGAATATGAGGAAATTATGAAAACAATTGACCATTTGAAAGCGTTATTGGCCAGCAAAGAACTCAGAATGCAATTGATAAAAGACGAACTGGTTGAAATCCGAGATAAATATGGCGATGCCAGGCGTTCAGTGATCGAATATTCTGGAGGTGATGTAAGTATTGAAGATTTGATTGCCGATGAGAATGTTGTCATCACCATTTCGCATGCGGGCTACATTAAACGAACAAACTTAACAGAGTACAAAACGCAAAATAGGGGCGGAGTTGGACAAAAAAGTGCCGGAACCAGAGATCAGGATTTCTTAGAACACATGTTTGTGGCCACCAACCACCAATATATGATGTTCTTTACCCAAAAAGGAAAATGTTTTTGGATGCGGGTTTACGAAATCCCGGAAGGAAGTAAAACGGCCAAAGGCAGGGCTTTACAAAACCTAATCAATATCGAAAGTGACGATAAGGTCAAAGCATTTATTTGTACACAAGACCTAAAAGACCAAGAGTATATTAAAAGTCATAATCTGATTATGGTCACCAAAAAGGGCCAGGTAAAGAAAACATCCTTAGACAAATATTCAAAACCTCGTGTGAATGGGGTAGCAGCTATTACAATCAAAGAAGGTGATGAGCTTTTAGAGGCCAAATTGACTAATGGTGAAAGCCAAATTATTCTTGCTGTCAAATCTGGTAAATTGGTCCGTTTTGAAGAAACCAAAACCAGACCTATGGGAAGAACCGCTTCCGGCGTTCGTGGGATTACTTTAAAAGATGATACCGATGAAGTTATTGGAATGGTGACCGTCAACGATATGAGCAGTGAAATTCTCGTAGTAGCAGAAAATGGTTATGGAAAAAGATCTAGCTTAGATGAATACCGAATTACCAACCGAGGCGGAAAAGGAGTTAAAACCTTAAACATTACAGAAAAGACTGGAAAATTAATTTCAATAAATGCCGTGACAGACTTGGACGATTTAATGATTATCAATAAATCAGGTTTGACCATTAGAATGGCTGTAGAAGATTTACGAGTGATGGGACGAGCTACGCAAGGTGTAAAATTAATAAATATTAAAGGTAATGACTCTATCGCTGCGGTGACCAAAGTAATGAAAGACGACATAGCTGAGGAGCCACTTCTTGATGAAAATGGAGAAATTATAGCTTCTGAAACCATTGAAAGAGTAAAACCAGTATTGGAAATTCTAGAGGATGAGGGTGGAGAAGACGACGAAGAGGAGGAGGAAGATGAAGATGCAGAAGAAGAGGATGAGGCAGATAACGCTGAAGATGACGAATAATTAATAAGCTAAATAGGATACCATGAAAAGTAAATATGTAATACTTGCATCAGCATTTCTAATTTCAGTAAGCAGTTTTGCTCAAAAAGATCAGATAAAAGCCGCTGAAAAAGCATTAAAAAACGGTAACGCCGCCGAGGCAGTTACAATTTTAAATCAGGCTGAATCTGCACTGTCTAATGCTTCCGATGCAGAAAAAGCCCAATATTTTGCAGTAAAAGGAAAAGCTTTATCCGATCTGGCATCTAAAAAAATTGATGCCACCAAGAATCTTGCTGCTGCGGCAAAGGCTTATCAAGAGGTCATAACGGTAGAAAAGGTGGCCGGAAAATCCAAATATACAGTCGAAGCCCAGACAGCGATTACTGATGTTAAGAATCAGTTGATCAACAAAGCTATCGAAGAAGGAACCAATAAAAATTACAAAGCGGCAGCCGATTTGCTTCATAGTGCCTACGAACTAGATAAAACCGATGTAGAAAAATTGTATTATGCTGCCACTTATGCCGTCAACGGACAAGATTACGATACCGCTTTAGCCTATTATGAAGAACTTAAGAGATTAAACTACTCAGGAGAAGGAACTGGCTACTATGCAAAAAATATAGTTTCTGACCAAGAGGAATTTTTTGGGATTACGGTCGCAGCCAAAACAGACAGAGACACTAAGGTAAGGCTGAAATTATACAGCAATCCTCGCGACGAGAAAGTACCTTCCAGAAAAGGTGAAATATACCAGAAAATTGCGCTGATTTTAGTACAAAAAGACAGGACTGATGACGCTAAAAAGGCATTGACAGAAGCTAGAAAGGAAAATCCAGACGATATGTCGTTGACACTTGCCGAAGCCAATCTGTATTTAAAACTCAACGATTTTGTCACTTATAAAAAATTAATTTCAGAAGTGCTGGAGAAAAATCCGAACGATCCAGACTTGTATTACAACATGGGGGTAATTGCTTCAAAAACAGATGCTGTCGGGGCCGAAACTTATTACAAAAAAGCCATTGATCTTAAACCCGATTATGTTAATGCCTATCTAAATCTTTCTATCCTCAAATTAGAAGGAGAAAAGAAACTTATTGACGAAATGAATAAGTTAGGGACTTCTGAAAAAGACAACAAGAAGTATGAGATCCTGAAAAAACAACGACAAGAGGTCTTTATTTCAGCATTACCTTACTTAGAGAAAGCCAACGAATTGGCGCCCAAAAACGAAGATGTGGCAAACACACTGCTAAACGTTTATGGCGCACTTGAGATGGTTGATAAGAAAAAAGCGTTAAAAGCCAAAATGGGCAAGTAATTTTTTCCGTTTTCATAAAAAAAACCAGTCATTACGACGGGTTTTTTTATTTATATGATTTTCTTAATGACTCTTAGTTTGTGCGTGTGCCGGTTGATTTCTGCATTGTATATGCCCAAATGGTCTAGGCGGTCAATTCTCACTTTTCCACTTGCGTGAATGATATGGTTGTCTTCCATAATGATGCCCACATGAATAATCTTTCCTTCTTCATTGTCAAAAAAAGCCAAATCGCCGGGCTCACTTTCTTCGATAAAACTTAACGCCTCGCCTTGCGTCGATTGTTGGCCCGCGTCACGCAACAGATGATAACCGTTGAGTTTGTAAACCATCTGCGTTAACCCAGAGCAATCTACACCAAATGGAGTTTTACCACCCCACAGATACGGCGCATTCAGATACGTAAACGCAATGTTAATCAAATTCGATTTGGGTTTGACGCCACTTGTTTTTAATCCCTCAAAATCAAAATTATGGGTATTTATCTCAGGATGGTTTAAAAAAGATAACGAAGCCCCTAGCGGAATCGGCATCAATAAATTATGGGGAGCAGTAATGTATTGCACCAAATCCGCATTCAATACAATAGCATCGGTATTTAAGTGTTTGTATTCCGAATCACTAATTTTCTGATATTGCTTTAAATCTACCCAACCTTCATATTGGTCGTATTGCAGTTTTATTTTTGACCATTGTTTCAATTGCTCCAACACTTCAAAATGTTCCCCAAACAAAACCTGCGAAACAATTTCGCTCCGGTCATTGGGTTCGGCCCGTAAAGGAATAATGGCTAAATTACAAATTCCAAACATCTATTTTTTTTTATTTGAAGCTATTCCTGCTTTCGCCTTTATCTGCCCTTTCGCACTTGCAACGCAAGTACGTTAAGCCAGGATACCGGCTCTATCAGGGCTAGTGCTTTTTCCGATATTTAATACCGCTCCAATACGATGGCCGAGGCACCGCCACCGCCATTGCAGATCGCAGCAGCGCCAAATTTCGCATTATTTTGTTCCAGAACATTCAGCAAAGTAACAATAATCCGCACGCCGGAACATCCCAGTGGATGACCAAGAGAAACCGCGCCACCATTCACATTGACCTTTTCATTATCCAAACCTAAAATTTGAGCATTCGCCAAACCTACAACTGCAAAAGCCTCATTGAATTCGAAGAAATCAACATCCTTTACCGTCATGCCAATTTTATTTAAAGCTTTCGGTAACGCTTTGGCCGGTGTCGTTGTAAACCATTTGGGTTCCTGCTCCGCATCGGCATAACTTCTAATGTAAGCCAACGGCTTTAATCCTAAGCCCAGTGCTTTTTCCTCACTCATCAGAATAACCGCAGCGGCACCATCGTTTATCGTAGACGCATTCGCAGCAGTAACGGTTCCGTCTTTTGTGAAAACCGGACTTAACGATGGAATTTTATCTAATTTTACATTCGTAAACTCTTCGTCTCTAGTCACCATTACGGGATCTCCCTTACGTTGTTTTACAGCAACCGGAACCACTTCATTGTCAAATTTTCCGTCCTCCCAAGCTTTTGCCGAACGCTCGTAAGACTGAATTGCATAGGCATCCTGATCGGCTCTGGAAATATTATATGTTTCAGCACACAAATCCGCACACACCCCCATGGCATTGTTGTCATAAGCATCGGTGAGTCCGTCTTTCTGCATTCCATCAACCATAGTCGTTGGACCAAATTTGACACCATTTCTTAAGTGCAGATAATGCGGAATCAGACTCATATTTTCCATACCGCCTGCAACAATAATTTCAGCATCGCCTGCCATTATAGCTTGCGCGCCTTGCATCACGGCTTTCATTCCTGAAGCACAAACTTTATTAACGGTCGTAGCGATTACACTATGAGGCAAACCAGCAAAAAGGGTGGCTTGCCTCGCGGGTGCCTGACCAACACCAGCTTGTACTACATTGCCCATAATCACCTCATCAACGAGTGTAGGATCTAAATTGATTTTATTTAACGCGCCCTGAATCGCAACAGCCCCCAATTCTGGAGCAGTTACAGTAGACAAGGCACCCATGAAGCTTCCGATGGGGGTTCTCACTGCCGACACGATAACAACTTTTTTATTCATAATCGAATTTTGTTGATTGATTTAGGGTGCGAATTTAATCATTTTCAATAAAATTTAAATTACATTTTTAATAATATTACACAATTCAAACCTAAACTTTTTTTCAGTTCTTGAAGATACAAGAGGTTTTTCGAGTTAATCAATTTTAAAATTGAAATTCCTTCGATCATTTAAAAAGCTATGCGTTTGATTGTTAGCCAATTTTATTTTACCCTAAAAAAAACAGCTAGTTTTATTTGTAAAATATAGAATAGAAAGTTACATTTGCAACCGCTTAAATAAGGATATGTTCTTTGAGCTTGGAGAGTTGCCTGAGTGGCCGAAAGGACATGTTTGCTAAACATGCGTATGGGAAACTGTACCAAGGGTTCGAATCCCTTACTCTCCGCTTTTAGGTTTCGGGGTGTAGCGTAGCTCGGTTATCGCGCCTGCTTTGGGAGCAGGAGGCCGCAGGTTCGAATCCTGCCACCCCGACTTTTTTTAGTCCAATGGAGGCATAGCTCAGCTGGATAGAGCACCTGCCTTCTAAGCAGGCGGTCGAAGGTTCGAATCCTTCTGCCTTCAC
>JACMOK010000120.1 GCA_014378065.1 Flavobacterium sp. | reverse complement strand
TTCTTATTGTGGTTAGGTTTTTAAAGCCAAAACCACGTTGACATCGCCTGCCAAGTTGCCCACAAAGTATAATCTGTTGTATTTGTTTCATTTTTAAAATAACGATTTTAAAATGACAATAAATTTATTATGCCCGCATATTATTTTTTAAATCTTAAAATTGAAAGATATTCAGCCGCTTATATTTTTAATCGGGATAATGGCAAAAAATCAATAATGCAATTAAAACATATTAATGTCAAAAAAAACTGCCGTCTAAAAATAATTTTAGACGACAGCAATATAATTATAAATAATTTCTAGAAATACTTACAGCGCAATTACCCCAACATTTGTAGATACGCCAGCTGACACAATAACTTCTGTTCTTGTAGCAGGAAGCAATGGCAGCAGTGGTGTAACTGTAAATGTGTATGTTCCAGGTGGAATTCCAGAAATTTGAAAAAATCCAAGGTTGTTTACATTGCTTGAATAAACTACACCTGCTGATGAAGTAGCACTTACTGTAGCGAACATACCAATTGGAGTAATACTTCCGATAATATTTCCAGATATTGCAGTAACTACTGTTCTTAAAACTGGTTTCAATTTATAGGTACCGTTTCCAGTTTCAATTACAGAAACATTAGCATCAAAATCAATCATGATTTCGTTTTGAATATCAGCTTCAAGCGTTTGATTAACTAATAACTTTAAACCACTTTGTTCGGCACTTGGCGTACTCAACGGGTAGGTGATGCCACCAACAACCACAGTATTATTTGGGCCTAGTATCAATCTAATTTGACTCACCTTGGCATCAAATAAAGTACTGGTAGCGATTAATCTATTTACACCGTTAGATAATTCCAACAAATCATAGATGCCTGCCGTAGTATTTAGGGTTACGGTTTGCCCCGTGCTTCCTTTTACTTCAACAGCCTGCAAATCAATATTTACTTTTTCGTAAGGTCCAGGCGCATCAGTCATACGAACGGTGTATGGGTAATTTTTTGCAGTTGAATCATTATTACAGGAAGTTGTTGTAATTCCGGTTGCAACGGCAATTAATAATAGCATTAATTTCTTCATTTTAAAAAATATTTATGTTGTAAATTAATTTTGACAACGGTCCAAAGATATTGCATTTTAGACTTCGATAATTTCGTGATTTTTTATAATAGTTGTAACATTCGAATGTATTTTACAGGTACTTTAATATATTTAAATTATTTTTTTTTTTTAAATAAAAAAAGTGAGAAACTTTTTTTAAAAAACAGTGACCAAATTCTCGAAAACAAAAAACAAGGAAAAGACACCACAAGTTTAGAATACGAGATAGACGTTAAGGTTTACCATTTGCACGATTTAAGTGATGATGAAGCAATAGTTATAGATGCCACTTCGAGTAAGGAGGATTATGAAAAGTTTTAATCGTAAAAATAATAATACATTGTACCTAAAATAAAATATACTGTAGTATTCAATTTCGAACCTACATGCTAAGCAATTGTTTGATATTAATTTAGAATGAAATGTGCTAGCTTTAAATATTTTGAAATCCTCCTTTTTTATCACCCGTTAATAGCTAGTTTTAAAAAAAGTAATACCCCTCTGGCAGTTAATTCATTTTTAACTTCATCGCATTTAGAAACAGAAGAACTTTTAGAAAAAATTAAGTCAATTGCTACCGCAGGTGGTTTCATGAGGCGGCCTTCGCTCTGGCAGCTTGTGCCTTGAGTGCAGCTGTAAATTTACGTCTGGATTGCTTTGTCATAATGGTTAAATTTAATATTAATTTTTAATTTAACCAATGTTCCTAATTTTGGGGAGTGTTACAGCTTTACTAATCAAAATTGGTTATTTATCATTTAACTTTTTAAAGGATCAAGTTTAATTGGGCGATATTTGCACATTAGTACAGGAAAAAAATAATTTAGTTTATAAATACGGAAGACTTTTAAGTTATTTAATTCAAAAAGACGGCAAATTTTTAAATGAAATTATGACTAAAGGAGGGTATGCAAAGCCATACAAGGATTTATTTTGTGAAATGCGTTGAATGTATCAAGAGTGGAATTTAAAAGCTAAAACCATTTAAATATTTGGTCTATATTTATCCTGTACCTATTGATGTTCCGCCTTATTTGTTCGGTAGCTGTTGCCCAATCTTTATGAGTTATTAAATACTTCAACTATTTCAAATATTGTATCTGATAGTAAAATCTTAGCCAAGCCGCAATTGCTCGCAATTCCCTTGTTTCCGGAACAACTATCTTAATTGTATAAAAGCTATAAATAATTACATAAGTCATTGTGCGATGATATGTTGTAATCTTACTTGGTAGCTTTTTAAACTCAAATAGTATAATTATGAAAAAAATAATGTTTTTATTTATTGTGATCATCTCAACAATCTCCTGCAATCAAAAAAATGCGACCGTAGTTGAAGACACAATGATTAGCACAGATTCTTCTACAACAACAAAAACTACCACACCTATGGAAGATACAAAATCAATGGAAAAAAATTCAAAACTGTATGCTTGCCCAATGCATCCTGAAGTACAAGGAAATTTAAACGATGAATGCCCAAAATGTGGGATGAAGCTTACTGAGCCCGTTCCGGTAAAAAATAATTAATTGATGAAAACCAATCCGAAAAACAGAACTGTCGGCGGAGAATTGGCGATCGACAGTATCGCAGAAGATGCGCAACGAAATCAAAACACGGGTTCAGCTCAATACAAAGGCGTTGATAAGGAGCCGCCACATCGAAGTAGAACAAATCAAAACCTTGTTGTAAACAAACGTCGGGAAGCTAATTTGAACAAGTAAAATACTGTACTTAAAGAAACAAATTTAATATATAATACACCAAAGCCGCCAAAATTGCCGAAACTGGTATGGTAAGTATCCATGCCCAAAGTAAGCTCACAGTTACGCCCCAGCGCACAGCAGAAATTCTTTTTGACAATCCAACGCCAATAATAGATCCTGTGATGGTATGGGTCGTCGAAACGGGAATTTTAAAATGCTCGGTAGCAAACAAGGTTATGGCGCCAGCAGTTTCAGCAGCAACTCCTTCAAATGGCGTTACTTTCGTAATTTTGGACCCCATGGTTTTTACAATCTTCCAGCCTCCACTTAAAGTCCCTAAAGCAATCACTGTGTAACAAGCTAACGGAATCCAATTCGGAATATGTCCTTCATAATCTCCCTCAGGAAGTGCGACGTCGAGCCAACTCGGGAGGCTGTCCGGCGAAACTCCAGAAGTATGAATGTAAACCGCCACTGCAGCTGCGATAATTCCCATTACTTTTTGAGAATCATTTCCCCCGTGGCCCAAACTGAATGCGGCAGACGAAACCAACTGCATTTTTCGAAGCCAAGCGGTAGAGCGTGTTAAACTAAGGCTACTAAAAATCAAACAAAAGAAACCAATGGACAAGATGATCATGGCAAATAAAAACCATTTGATATTGTGGGGTTCCGTCAAAACACTCCAAAAATGAGATTCGAAGCGAGGTCTTTTCACCTCAAATACCATCTGACTATATACAAATAAAATCGTCAAAAGCATGATAAAAACAGTCCAAATTTTTGGCGCAATACTTTTTTTGGAAGAGTGCAACAGCCAGATAGAAATGAAATAAGAAACGAGCATTCCAATTAAGGGTGCTAAAATAATAAACGAAACAATAACCAACACGCCAGAAGGCATGCCTCCCTCTTTTCCTGGAATGTACCACACCACCGAATTGAATCCAGCATGTGCAATGGCCGCACCTGCAAAACCGCCAATGAGTGTATGCGACGAACTCGATGGAATCCCGAGCCACCAAGTCAATAAATTCCACGCAATAGCCGCTATGATTCCCGCAAGGATAACAATTAAGTTAATGTCCATGGTATGTGCCGTTTTGGCAACAGTATCTGCCACACCGAAACCAAAAACCCAGTAGGCTAAAAAGTTGAAGAAAGCGGCCCAAAGTACCGCCTGAAAAGGTGATAAAACTTTGGTAGAAACGACAGTGGCAATAGAATTGGCAGCATCATGGAAGCCGTTGATGTAATCAAAAATCAAGGCAAGAACAATAATTACGATGAGTAGCGTAAATTCCATACTTCGTGTAAAGGTGTTATTTTAAGAATGTTTTACCGTAATCGATTCTAAAACGCTGGCAGCGCTTTTACATTTATCGGTAGCGGTCTCTAAGGCTGATAACACTTCTTTATATTTGATGATATTTTTGGCATCAGTTTCGTTTTCAAATAATTCTGACACCGCTTTGTCATAAACATTATCTGATTTGCTTTCGAGTTTATTAATGCGGTTGCAAGATTCTATTACTTTTTTCAAATTTTTAAAATTCTCCAACTCTTTAATGGCAATGTCTAAATGCTGACAAGCCTCTAAATTGATCTCGGTGAGTTTGCGTATTGATTTTGTAATTTTATCCACTTGATATAAACGCATTCTGCTGGACGCGCCATGAAGGTAATCGGAAACGTTGTCTAGAGAATTGACTAACGAATAAATATCTTCACGGTCAAAAGGTGTGATGAAATTTTTATTCAATTCAATGTAAGTTTTATGCGAAATTTGCTCGCCAATCTCATTGAGTTCTGTAATCTTATTGAACAGTTCTTCCCTTTGTAGTAGCGGTACATTAACAGCTTCATGCAAAATCTCGGCTAGGTTGATGAGATTTTTTGTCGATTGCTGAAATAATGGGAAAAATTTTTTATCCTTGGGCGTTAAAAATTGAAAAATACTATTTAATGAGGCCATGTTTTAGATTTAGTGATACAAAGGTAAGCTTTCAATGTTAAGTTAATATTAACTTTTAATTTTTTGGAACCTCTAATTTGCCTTACTTCTTGTTGCTTTTCTTTTTTATTTCAATCGTTTTCGTACTTTAGCCACACAAATTAGAAAAGTCAATTTATATTTTTCCACATTATTGCAAAGCATTATAGAAATCAAATGTATGGACATCAACTTCAACAAAAACGAAGATCACAATAAACTTTTACTATCCCATTTAAAACAACAATTTGCCAGGGTAAAAATGGGCGGTGGCGAAAAACGAATCGAAAAACTTCATGCTGAAGGTAAAATGACGGCACGCGAACGCATCGATTATTTACTCGATAGCAAAGCCAAAAGTATTGAAATCGGTGCTTTTGTTGGGGAGGGAATGTATGCCGAGCATGGCGGTTGCCCATCAGGAGGAGTCGTGATAAAAATGGGGTACATCAAAGGAAAGCAATGCCTTGTAGTGGCTAATGATGCAACGGTAAAAGCTGGAGCCTGGTTTCCAATCACCGGAAAAAAGAACCTGCGGGCACAGGAAATCGCAATGGAAAACCGAATCCCTATTGTCTATTTAGTTGATAGCGCCGGAGTTTATCTGCCACTACAAGATGAAATTTTTCCAGATAAAGAACATTTTGGCCGAATTTTCCGAAACAACGCCATCATGTCAAGTATGGGCATTACCCAGATTGCTGCCGTTATGGGAAGTTGTGTGGCAGGTGGTGCTTACCTTCCTATAATGAGCGATGAGGCGATGATTGTAGATAAAACGGGAAGTATTTTTCTTGCTGGAAGTTACTTGGTCAAAGCTGCAATTGGAGAAACCATCGACAACGAAACTTTAGGTGGCGCCACAACACATTGCGAGATATCTGGTGTTACAGATTATAAAGCCAAAAACGATAAGGACGCTTTAGATCGGATTAAAAGTATTATAAGCAAAATTGGCGATTATGATAAAGCAGGGTACAACCGCGAAAAAGTCCAAAAGCCTGCTTTAGAAGAAAAGGAAATTTACGGCATTATACCCAAGGCCAGGAATGAGCAATATGACATGATGGAAATCATCAAACGATTGGTTGATAATTCTGAATTTGATGAATACAAACCCGGTTATGGACAAACAATCATTACATGTTACGCACGTATTGAGGGCTGGGCAGTCGGCATTGTAGCCAACCAACGAAAAGTGGTTAAGTCAAAAAAGGGCGAAATGCAGTTTGGCGGTGTCATCTATTCAGATTCTGCAGACAAAGCCACTCGGTTTATTGCCAATTGTAATCAAAAGAAAATCCCGCTGGTATTTCTTCAGGATGTCACCGGATTTATGGTCGGTTCCAAAAGCGAACACGGTGGCATCATTAAAGACGGTGCAAAAATGGTCAATGCGGTTTCAAATTCTGTGGTGCCAAAATTCACGGTCATCATCGGAAATTCTTATGGTGCCGGAAATTATGCTATGTGTGGCAAAGCCTACGATCCGAGATTGATATTTGCTTGGCCCAGTGCAGAACTTGCGGTAATGGGTGGCACACAGGCGGCCAAAGTATTGGCACAGATTGAAGCTTCTTCTTTAAAAGCCAAAGGCGAAGTGGTTGATGAGAAAATTGAACAGGAATTATTTGATAAAATTAAAGCGCGTTACGATGCGCAGGTTTCTCCTTATTATGCTGCAGCACGGCTTTGGACTGATGCCATCATTGATCCGCTGGAAACCCGAACTTGGATTTCAATGGGAATTGAAGCCGCAAACCACTCCCCTATAGAAAAAAAATTCAATCTGGGCGTCATTCAAGTATAGTTTGCCCTAACAACAATGTATTTTAGGCTACCAAAAGGTTTAAATTTCTGCGTTATGATAAAAATGATTGCTTTAAGTTTGTTCTTTTTCGTAGTACTGTCGGGGAATGCGCAGGAAGTTTTTACAAGACGAGACTCACTTCATGGCGGATTACGAACAGAAAGAACATGCTTTAATGTCTTGCGTTATGATCTCAATATTAAAATCGATCCCGATCAAAAATCGATAGTAGGTTTTAATGCAATTACTTTTAAAGTAATCGACAACACCAATCGCATTCAGTTGGATTTGTTCGAAAATATGGCGATTGACAGCATCGTTTTGGATGCTAAAAAATTAAATTACAAAAGAGACAGTGATGCAGTATTTGTAAATTTCCCGTCCTTGCTGGTCAAAAATTCCCAACAAAAATTGTTCTTTTATTATTCTGGAAATCCATTAATAGCAAAAGATGCTCCATGGGATGGAGGTTTTGACTTCAGTAAAGATAGTAGCGGGAAAGACTGGATTGGTGTTGCGGTTCAAGGAACGGGGGCCAGTTTATGGTATCCGTGCAAAGATTCTCAAAGCGACGAACCCGATTTTGGGGTCTCTATTAAGGTCGCCGTTCCCACTGGCCTGATGAACGTTTCCAATGGTCGGCTGGTAGGTGTTGAAGATTTTAAAAATGGATACACCCGTTGGGATTGGGAAGTCAAAAATCCGATCAACAGTTATGACGTTACAATCAATATTGGTGATTATGTTCACTTTGGTGAAAATTATAAAGGTCTTGATTTGGATTATTACGTATTGCGAGAAAACGAAGCCAAAGCCAGAATACAATTTGAACAAGTAAAACCGATGCTAGATTGCTTTCAAAGTAAATTTGGAAAATATCCTTTTGCAGATGACGGCTATAAATTAGTTGAAACTTCTTATTTAGGCATGGAACACCAAAGTGCTGTAGCTTACGGAAATAAATACAGTAATGGCTTCACTGGGAATGATTTGTCTGATACCGGCATCGGATTGTTTTTTGATTATATTATTATTCATGAAAGCGGACATGAATGGTTTGGTAACAGCATTACTTCAAAAGATATTGCCGACATGTGGATTCATGAAGGTTTTACTATGTATTCAGAAAGTGTATTTGTGGAATGCCAATATGGTTATGAAAATGCAATGAGGTACATCAATGGTTTAAAATCTGGGATTAGAAACGACAAACCAATCATCGGACCTTATGGCGTCAACAAGAAAGGATCAGCAGACATGTATCGCAAAGGCGCGTTACTTTTAAATACCATCCGTCATATCGTGGCCAATGATTCCCAGTGGTGGAATATATTACTAAAATATGCCGAAACTTTTCGGCATCAAATTATCGATACTGAAATGGTAATCGCTTTCTTCAATCGCGAAAGCGGTAAAGATTTAACGCCTGTCTTTAATCAATATTTGAGATTTACCGCAATACCGACGCTTGATATCAAAATTTATAAAAATAAATTGCAATACCGCTGGACGGCAGATGCTACTGACTTTAACATGCCAATTGATGTAACAATAAAAGGAAATAAAATTCGTGTGGAGCCAACAACCGAGTGGCAAAATTCGCATTTAAAGATTTCCCAGCGGTCGGAACTTAAAGTTTTGCAAAATAATTTTTTTGTAAATGTTAATTATTTTTAAATTTAGCTTGTTGATGATAAACCTTACGTCATGAATTTATAGTAACGTAAAGAATTTTAAACCTAACGAAACATCGATAAATAATATCTTTGTTGAATTATGAAAAGAAGGTACCGCCAATTATCTTTAAATGATCTTATTGTAATTAATACATTGTCAAGGGAACATATTTTATCACCAACAGTCAGTATTTGATAAAAATAGGAAAGCCCTTTTTTAAGACCATAATAAAGTGGGAACAATCATGAAATTTTCCAATAAGGTCCAACCGTCATTCCAAAAAGCCAACTTATTATTTAAAGTTATCAGTTAATTTCCAAAAAAAAACACCGCCAGCTAAATTAAAAATAAACAATTAATTAGACACAATTGGTTTTTTGCTAATTTAATTCAACTGCATTTTTCATAAATACCATTCATAAATAAGGGCAGCCAACGGACTGCCCTTAAACTAATAGACAATCTTTTTATCAATTAAAATGTGCTGCAATCAATGTAATAAACTCTTGATCGCTCATTTTATTTGAAGTATGCGCTGTGGCGGCTGCATTTTTAAACTGCGCAGTTTCTGCTAAAAAACCGATAAATTGCTCTTGCGCGTCTCCCGTTCCGGTGACCAATACTGCATCAACATTTTGCATGTGACTCGCAATTTCCTTAAAAAATTGATGGGTCACTGTCCGCTCTGCATTATTGCTAGTCTTCTCACTAGAATGGTTTCCCGCACCATTGCTTTTAAGATGACCTAAAATCACAAACGACCCACTGTCAATATCTTCTCTACCTACGATGGTGGCATGTTGCGAATCAATCCATACCCCAAACTGCTTTTTGTTTTTTCCTGACATGATAATTATTTTTTTAAAGGTAGGCTTTCCCTATTTTTATTTTAGTAAAGAAAGCAAATTTTTAACAAATTGGTCCACTATCTTTATTAATTTGGCTTTGCTTTTATTGTGATGGGCTTAATGCAAGCCAAACCGACTCAAACATTAAAATAACAAACTAAAAACCCGACCGATGAAGGTTGGGTTTAAAAACCAAGCTAAAAAAAGGCATAATCTAACGGTAGACTTCTTTACCTCGGTTTGATTTCCAATTATCTTCCAGATAAGTGGCAACTTCGTCATTGTGAGGACGGACGCCCATCACTACATGCCCGTATTTGATTCCCGATTCATAAATTTTGGCATGGTCTTCCGGAATTCCTGAACCTACTAAAGCACCTATCAATCCTCCAGCTATACCGACGGCTCCCGCTCCAGCCAAACCTGCAGCCAACGGACCAGCGATAATCACTCCCAATCCCGTAATGATAACGCTGGTGCCTATCGCCGCAATAAATCCTATAACAGCGCCGATTGTTCCGCCAATTGCCGATCCTGTTCCAGCACTTTCTGCTGCTTTGGTGCCGAATTCCGAATCGTCGTCAGCATCTGCATAATGTTTTTTTCTGGTGTTATCCGACATGATTAAATTGATGTCGCCTTTGGCATAACCCCGTTCGTGTAAAGTATTGTAAGCGTTTTCGGTACTTTCGCGATCGACGAACATCTCGGTCAGCATAGGACGCTTGAGGTCGGCGCTACTGTTGTTATTTTGATTATTTTCCATTGTGTTTGCTACTAAATTGAAACCTCATTTCGAATGTAAAGTTGCGCAGAATTTTTAGCGGTCTATTTACACTATTTGTGACAATTGTTGTAAAATCTTCAGATTATGTTTTGATAGGTTGCTGCTGAAATCTTGAAATTTATTCTCAGAATTACGTAAGATTTAAGCATCCTGTTTTTTTAAATTTGGTATATACTAAAACTGCGATCTTAAACCGCAAACAATAATAAATTTAAAATTATATTTATGAAAACATTAATATTCACTACAATAACAATGTTGATTTTAACTGCTGCTTCCGCACAGACGCAAGAAAAAACAACCACTACCACCACCCAATCCAAAATAGAGAATCCGATGGATCCTACTGCAAAGCAAGAAGTCCACATCTCGACCACAACGACCAAATTGATGACAGTAAAACGCAAACCAGCCGTTAGAAAAAAAACCGTAACAATTAAAAGAACCAGCCGCAGCAGACCACTGAAAGCCTTGATACAGACTAAGGTCACAGTTCCGGCCCAGTAGTTTTTTTGCATTATTAAGTACAGTTACAATCTTAAATTCAATTGGACATTAGAAAGTATTTATAATTACTACTTTTTGTTTTTGGTTTTTCGGCAACCCTGTCTGCCCAGCCGCTCAGAAGAGGCAGAGTAATTTCAGTATCTGCACCTAGACGAATTGTTCGAAATACATTATCTCGACCGTTGATAGTAAGACAATCAAATTTAAAAAAAAGGCATCGGGTAACCGCCAGAAGGCACCTGCAGACTCATCAATTAGAACCGAGTATAGTGGTAGTAAAAGGAAACCTAGCAGTTCTGGCACCATAATTCCAGACCCACTATTGCTCCTTTAGCCATAATAAAAAACCCGCAATTGAGCGGGTTTTTTATTATGTGGCAGTATTCTGCATGCAATTTATGGCGATTTTAAAGCAAAACCAATTAGATTAAAATCTACGATAAGA
>JACMOK010000019.1 GCA_014378065.1 Flavobacterium sp. | reverse complement strand
TATACCGTTTCTTTTACCTGATGGTGTTTTTCGGGTAGTATTTTTAGCAGCAGTTTGTCGTAATTTGTGGCTTTACCATCAAAATTATTGTTGAATGCCGTAATAAATTTATCGAGCAGCGTATTGATAATCTGATATCCCGTCAATTCCTTTTCAATAACTTCCCTACTTTGGTAAATGTTTTTAATGCTAAGCTGGATAATATCGTCCATTTGCGCCTTGTATTTACTTTTATCGGTTAGGGCAAATGGGAAGTTCCCTACGAGAATCTGCGTTTCATTTTCTACAAATACCCTAACCGCATCTTGGATAAGATTGCCAATGGCGAGTGCTCGCAAATAGCTAATACGGTCTTCCCTTGTGGTGAGTGTTTTATATTTTGAAGTATCTATAGTATCTTTAACCAGTTTGATTAAGTATTCTAACGCATAATCTTCAGAGACCAAACCCAAATTGATCCCATCCTCAAAATCAATAATTGTATAGCAAATATCATCTGCGGCTTCGACTAAATACGCTAATGGATGCCTTTCATAACCAATATCGTTTCCTGATTTATTCGCAATCAGTCCTAATTCGGAAGCTACTTCCTGAAAAAAAACTTTGTCGGGCTGAAAGAAACCATATTTTTTATCGGCAATATTTTTGGTTGGTTTTTTGGGAAGGCTTTCTTTTGGGTATTTCATAAAAGCTCCGAGGGTTGCATACGAAATGCGCAATCCGCCTTCTATTCCGGGTCGACTTGCCGTTAAAACAGCAAATCCATTGGCATTGCCTTCAAAATCAATCAAATCCTGCCATTGCTTGTCACTCATCTGGTCTTTAAATTGTAAACCTTTTCCAATCGAGAAATATTCGCCAATGGCTTTTTCACCCGAATGCCCAAACGGCGGATTACCGATATCGTGCGCCAATGATGCCGCGGCTACTATCGCTCCGAAATCATTCATGTGAAAGCCATGCACTTCTTTTAAGTGTGGATATTTCTCTATGATTTTTTTTCCCACCAACCTGCCGATTGACCGACCGACCACCGATACTTCGAGGCTGTGGGTTAATCTGGTGTGCACAAAATCGGTTTTTGAAAGCGGAATCACCTGCGTTTTGTCTTGCAGGCTTCGGAAAGCTGCTGAAAAAATAATTCGATCATAGTCGACTTCAAAGCCGAGTCTCGTGTCATCTTGTTCTTTTCGCAGTCGTTTGCTGGTATCGCCTTGGCGTTTTAAGGATAAGAGTTGTTCCCAATTCATTAGAAGATTCAATTTTGAATAATTATTTAAATGCTTTTGACCATGCAGATACTATTTTCCATGTGTTTGTACGGACCGTAGTTTGGCGTAATTGTGTAAGCTGTTTTCTTATATAATCCGATGGCTTCGGGCTGGTTGATGCCTGTTTCAAGAATGCATTGGGTATAACCTAATTCGTTTGCCCAGGTTTCGAGTTCCTTTAGGATGTTTTGGGCGATACCTTTTCCTCTTTGTTCGGGCAGTACAAACATACGTTTGATTTCAACGGTCTGCTGTTCATAAACCCTCAAGGCGCCGCATCCCACCGCAGTTTCATTTTCATAACAAACCACTACTTCATTTAGCGTTGCGCTTTTGTTGTATTGGGCGTAAAAGGCGTGCTCCTCCCCGTCCCGAATTTTGAGATCGGCATCGAGCAAAGCAACTAGTTTTTGAAAATCG
>JACMOK010000119.1 GCA_014378065.1 Flavobacterium sp. | reverse complement strand
TTTTGGTTAATGTTTTTCTTGGTTGGTTTCGTATCCTATTGGGTTGGCGGAGCTACTTGGGAAGCTTATAAAGAGAAAAAGGCAAAAAAGAAAGCCGAGCAATCAGTTTAGATTGTTTGTCAAATAAAAAAAAGGATTCGTGAAAACGAGTCCTTTTTTTTGTGTAAAAGTGAAATATTTTAGTGTCCTCCACTAATTTTTTTATCAAAATCAATACCTTGAGTTCGCAGAATTCCACTTACTTTCCACGCATAGAATGCTAAATATGCAAAACATAAAACGCCAACTATATAGCTGTTTTGAATTCCAACACTGTCAGAAACAAAGCCTTGAGTCCAACTTACAATTCCACCACCCATAATCATCATAATCAAGAAACTACTACCTTGACTAGTGTGTTTTCCTAATCCGCTAACTGCCAAAGTAAAGATGCAAGGCCAAAGTGTACTACAAAACAAACCAACACTTGTGAAAGCATAAACACTTATCATTCCGCTTGTTGTAATTCCTGTCAATAAGGCTACAATTCCCAAAGAAGCAAAAATCAGTAACATTCTGGCTGGATTTCCTTTGCTCGCCATATCAGCAGCAATTAATACTAAAATAATTAATCCGTAGATATAGAAAGGAGTTAAATCGTGTTTTGCAATTGCGTTTACTAATAAGAAAACACCAAAAGCCAAATAAGGAGCCAAGAATCGAAGGATTTTTTGAGTATTCATATTGTCTGTAAAAGCTTCTACAGCTCCAGTCCAACGACCAATCATTAAACTCGCCCAATACAAGGATATATAAGGAGCAATATCGCCAATAGCAAATCCTAATTTGGTTTCCATATAAGCAGGTAAATTACTTGCTGTAGAAACTTCGACACCCACATAAAGGAATATCGCAAGCATTCCCATAATTAATTGAGGGTACTGCAATGCTGATTTTTTTGAAGAAGCTGCATCTTCTGCGGTTTCAACTATTGTTTCAGGATGTTCTGGTAAGGAAGAAAATTTCAATAAAACTGCAACAAGTAAAAAAGCAAGTCCTAAGATTAAATAAGGAATTTTTACGCTTTCGATACTCATATCCGTATTTCCAGTTGAAGCAGCACCAAAAATGGCAAAACTCACAATAAGTGGCCCAATTGTCGTACCTAAATTATTTATTCCACCAGCCAAGGTTAATCGCTGTACACCCGTTTTTATTGGTCCTAAAGCAATTGCTAATGGGTTGGCAACCGTTTGCTGCAAAGAAAATCCTAAACCAACAGTAAATAAGCCGGCAAGCATTAAAGGATATGAACCTGTATTTGCTGCAGGATAAAACAATAATGTTCCAAGTGCAGATATTACCAATCCTAAGGCTAGTCCATTTTTATAACCAATTTTGTTTACTAAATCTTGTTTCATCAATAATGAAATTCCCATATATATCAAGGAACCCACTGTGTAAGAAATGTAAAAAGCGATTGAAACAAACTGGCTTTGGCCTTGTGTTAAATCAAACGCTTTTTTGAATACGGGAATTAAAATGTCGTTACTAGCTGCTACGAATCCCCAAAAGAAGAAGACAGTTGCTAAGGGAACAAATTGTCCCCAATTGGTTTTTGAATTTTCTGAACTCATGATTTAAAGTAGTTAATAGATTAAGTTTTTTTTATTTTTTTTACAAATGTAAATATATTAGGAAACGAAAGATAAAAAAAATTAAATTGGATAAATATTGTGAAATATAAACAAACGACACCATTTGTTCAACAAGTCGCAATTTAATTTACTTAAAAATCAGATTGTTTAAATTTTTGGTAAAATTCGGAACTATTTTTAGTTTTTTTTAAAGGTGATTATTCCTTTTCTTTGTTTTTTGTGGTGCTATTATTCAAATCGGGCTTAATAAAAATACGGATATAGTTTTGGATAAAAATCGGTCAATTTTTTTGTACTTTTGCAAAAATTTTATAAAATACAATTTATGTTATCTATCAATAATTTATCAGTTCAGTTTGGCAAAAGAATTTTGTTTGACGAAGTAAATACGGTTTTTACCACCGGAAATATTTACGGCGTTATTGGTGCCAACGGAGCTGGGAAATCTACATTTCTAAAAATAA
>JACMOK010000118.1 GCA_014378065.1 Flavobacterium sp. | reverse complement strand
TGCTTTTGGCGCAAGCCTCAATTTATTGACCGATAATTTCGCGCAAACTCCTTTGGGAGAAATTTCAAATTCCTTTGGCAGTTTCAACACCCGAAAACATACTGTAAAATTCAGTACCGGATTATTAAACGACCATTTTGAACTAGCCGGGCGGTTGTCAAATATCGCTTCACAAGGTTACATCGATCGGGCTTCCTCCGATTTAAAATCGTATTTTTTGCAAAGCACCTATGTGGGAAAAAGTACTTTAATCAAAGCCTTGGTTTTTGGCGGAAAAGAAAAGACCTACCAGTCTTGGTATGGATTGGAAGATCCTGAGAAGTTGCAGAACGACCGAACCTACAACGTGGCGGGAATATTTACAGATGAGCTCGGGCAAACCCGCTTTTATGACAATCAAACCGACAATTACCAGCAAGATCATGTTCAGTTGCACTGGAACGAAAAATTTACTGCCAATTGGAGCAGTAATCTTGCCGTTCATTACACCAAAGGAAAAGGATATTATGAAGAATACCAAGAGGACCAAAGTTTTACCGATTACGGGCTGCTTCCCGTAGGCCCGCAAACCACTACAGATCTGATTCGACAAAAATGGCTGGACAACGATTTTTACGGAACCACTTTTTCTGCAAATTATAAAAATGCGATTCTCGAATTTATTGTTGGAGGCGGATGGAACAAATATACCGGAGACCATTTCGGAAAAATAATCTGGGCGAGGTTTGCTTCACAAAGCGAACTTGGAGATCATTACTACGATGATTCGGCAATTAAAGTCGATGGTAATATTTTTGCCAAGGCCAATTACCAAATCACTAAAAAAATAAGTTTTTATGGTGATTTACAATACCGCAGGGTGAGTTATAAAGCCGATGGCGCTCGCCCCATTTTTGTAAATGACACGTTTCAATTTTTCAATCCCAAGGCTGGTGTAAACTACACTTTAAATACCAAAAACAGTATCTACTTTTCTTATGCCAAAGCCCACCGCGAACCCAATCGTGACGATTATGAAAGCGGCGAACCCAAACCCGAACAGTTGGATGATCTTGAACTGGGATGGCGCTACCTTTCAAACACAATGAAATGGAACATCAACGGGTATTACATGAAATACCGTAACCAGTTGGTTCTAACGGGTGCTTTGAACGACGTGGGCTCGCCCATTAGAGCCAATAGCGGCGACAGCTACCGTATCGGAATTGAAGTGGATGGCTTGGTGTCGTTGTCAAAAAAATGGGTGATACAACCCAACATCACTTTAAGCCAAAGCAGAAACAAAGATTTTTATTTTAAGAGGGATGGGGTTTTGCGAAATTTAGGAACTACCCATATTGCTTTTTCTCCTGAGATTATAGCTGCCAACCGATTGACTTTTCTACCTATTCCAAATTTACAGCTATCGCTATTGTCAAAATTTGTTGGAACACAGTTTATGGCCAACATCGACGCCGAAAAATCGAAATTAGACGCTTACTTCGTTAATGATTTTAATATATCATACGAATGGATGCCAAAATCGGTATTTAAATCCATTTTGGTTTCGGCTTTGGTCAACAACATCCTCGATTTAAAATATCAAAGCAACGGTTACTTTTATACTTATGACGATGATTTTACCAGTCCAGGAATCGTCAATACGATAGAAGGAACAGGGTTTTATCCGCAGGCGGGAATAAATCTGCTGATTGGATTGTCATTAAAATTTTAGATTTTAAAAAGACTTGCGCTTTTCAAACTGAAAAGCGCCGTGAACTTGACAGCATCAATTTTAATTATATATCCGAAGTATGTTGCCCTGAATTTCTACGCGGTACGCTTTCATAGTATAATTAGCATTCCCTGTTCCGGTAAATAAACTATAGCTGAAATTTTCGCAGGAACATTTGGCATTGGTGCCTTGGTCGATGGCCATGGTAGAACAACTTGATGGATATTGATTCGGACAACTGGCCTCCCAAGCCCTGTAATCAGTATCAGAGATTTTCATAGCAATAATGCCGCTGATTCCCGCATTCGGTTCGTTAATAAAAACAGGGTTTATGGGTGTGTTCAATCCGCTGTAGAGCGGAAGATTGGTGTTAATCGCTACTGAAAAAGAATAATTTGGTAAATAAGGGTTGTTGTTTCGAGGCGTGTCTTTGGAACAAGATAATAAAAGACCTAAAAATAGTAAGGCAAAAAAATATTTCTTCATTTCAAAAAAGTGTAAAAGATATGACGCAAACAAATTTAATTTATTTAACTTTGAAAAAGATATGATTAACATTTAATTATAGACTAAAACAAAAATACTATCTTTGTGGTAATAAATCCCGTCACGATGGGATTTTTTCTATTTATATCAACGGGCGAATAGTCTAATCTTAGAGTGAACTAATAGCCATATACACAATAAAAAACACAGCAGAAATTATGAGTGCAGTATCGTATTACACAGCCGAAGGATTAAAAAAATTACGGGAAGAATTAGATCATTTGAAAAGCGTGATGCGTCCAAAAGCATCCCAAGATATAGCTGACGCAAGAGACAAAGGGGATTTGTCAGAAAATGCAGAATATGATGCGGCAAAAGAAGCGCAAGGACTGCTCGAGTTGCGTATTTCAAAACTCGAAGAAGTCCATTCCAACGCACGTCTTATTGACGAATCTCAACTTGATGTTTCTAAAGCCTTGGTTTTGTCGAATGTCAAAATTAGAAATCAGGCCAATGGAGTGGAAATGAAATATACCTTGGTTGCCGAAAGTGAAGCCGACTTAAAAACCGGGAAAATCTCAGTAACCTCGCCTATCGGAAGGGGTTTGCTAGGCAAATCAGTTGGGGAAGTAGCCGAAATTACTGTTCCAAACGGTATTTTAAAATTCGAAGTTTTAGAAATTTCTAGAGACTAAATCGGATGTCAAGTATCTTCATCAACATCATTAACGGCGAAATTCCGTGTTACAAAATTGCCGAAGACGAAAGTTTTTTAGCCTTTCTTGACGTCAATCCAAATGCCGTAGGACATACGTTATGCATTGCCAAGGTAGCAATAGACAAGATTTTTGACATGCCAGACGATTTGTATCTGGGTTTGATGGCGTTTTCCAAGAAAGTAGCTATTGCGCTGGAAAAAACGGTTCCTTGTAAAAGAATCGGGATGGCCGTCATCGGACTTGAAGTGCCACATGCTCATGTGCATCTGATTCCCTTAAATGAAATGGATGAAATGCGTTTTCAAAATAAAATAAAATTAGATCCAGAAGCCTTTTTAGCCTTGGCCTCTGCCATTCAAGCCAATTTATAAAGTAACTTGTTGACTTTTAAAGCATGAAATTACTATTTGCTTGCAAGTCAAACTTCATACTTCTTTCTTAAATGAAACTTGCATCGTAGTCCCTTTATTGATTTCCGAATTCAGCACTTTAATCTTACCTTTATGGTATTCTTCCACAATTCGTTTGGTTAATGAAAGTCCCAAGCCCCAACCGCGTTTTTTTGTAGTGAATCCAGGTTCAAATATACTCTTAAACTGATTTTTAGGAATACCTTTTCCGGAATCGGATACTTTTATTTTGACCAATTTTCCGTCATCTTCAATAACTACGGCCAGTTTTCCTCGCCCTTTCATTGCATCAATGGCGTTCTTGACTAAATTTTCAATGGTCCAACTGTGCAACGCCGGATTCAGCGAAACTAAAATCGCTTTTTTGGGCGCTTTAAACGAAAACACTACCTGTTTGGAAAAACGCGATTGCAGGTAATCATACGATTCTTGAGTTTCCGTAATAATATCTCGAATTTCCAATACAGGTTCAGAACCAATTTTAGAAAATCGGTCGGTGATGGTTTGAAGTCTTGTGATGTCTTTTTCAATTTCAGACACAGTGGTGGCATCAACGTTGTCGGCTTTCATAATTTCGAGCCAGCCAATTAAGGAAGACAAGGGGGTTCCTATTTGATGCGCGGTTTCCTTTGCCATTCCGGCCCACAGTTTGTTTTGCGTTGCCATTTTGGTGCTTTTATAAAAATTATAAACCAATGCACCAAACAATACAATGATCAGCACCAAAGCAATCGGATAATATTTTAATTTATTCAGAAGAGATGAATCGCCATAATACAAATACTGGAATTTTCCGGGAACGTATTCAATCACAATCGGATCATTTTCCTTTTTTAATTTTTTCAGCCAAGTCGCCGCCTGAATTTTGTTGGTCGCAATTTTCTCGTCAATATTCGACGTATTGATGATGCCACCGTCTTGGTTCGTCAAGATAATCGGAATGGTTTTGTTGTTGCTAATAATTTTAAAAGGCAGTTCTACTTCTGTATTTTCATCGGCGTTGAGCAGCGTTTTCTGCGCTTCGGCCCAATGCTCCATCTTGATGCGCTCCTCATTTTTAAAAATCTGAAAAAAAGTATAGGTATTCCACAAAATCAAAGTAATGATAACAAACGAAGCGGCGATTAAAATCCAGCGGGTAACATTTTTTCGGTTGGAAAACTGCATACAAATAATTTTGTGGCATAAATGTAACGAAATATTAGCACTATGATTGCATATTGTTTTGTCAGGAGCTGTTTCCTGCTATCCGTTGCAATCTTTTCTTGGTCACCATTTTTGGTTGCGAGCATTCGCTTTGGGCCCAAGAAAAGGATTTTCACTGCTATCAGGGCTAGGCAAGCGTTTTTATGAGAATGTTTTCAACAGCCATTCCTATTCTTGTTCCTATTGATTACTTTTACACAAACGAAAATGAATGCTAAGTATTGAACCCCATGATGTTTCCGCAGCCCAATGGCAGGGCTATCTGCAAAGTGCTGTAGCGCCGCGTCCCATCGCCTTTGCGAGCACCATCAGCAAAAGCGGGAAGCCCAATTTGTCGCCTTTTAGTTTTTTTAATGTCTTCAGTTCTAATCCGCCAATTTTAGTTTTTTCGCCTGCCCGCCGGGTTCGCGATAATACCATAAAACATACACTTACCAATGCCGAAGCGACGCGTGAGGTGGTCATCAATGTGGTCAATTATAATATTGTACAGCAGGCTTCTTTATCGAGCACCGAATACGCCGAAGGCATTAATGAATTCCTTAAATCTGGGTTGACCCAAATTCCATCTGATCTTGTAAAACCTTATCGTGTCAAAGAGTCGCCGGTTCAATTTGAATGTAAGGTCAACGAAATTATTGCTTTAGGACAAGACGGCGGCGCTGGCAATTTAATCATTTGTGAAGTGCTTAAAATGCACATAGCCGAAGCCGTTTTGGGCACCGATGGCATGATTGACGCTTATAAAATAGATCTGGTTTCGCGCTTGGGCGGCAATTGGTATTCCAGATCCAATCAGGGGTTGTTCGAAGTGCCGAAACCACTGGCCACACTAGGTATCGGAGTAGATGCAATTCCTGATTTTATAAGAAAAAGTCCGGTTTTTGACGGTAACGATCTGGGCCGATTAGGCAATATTGAAGCCTTGCCTACCAATGAAGAAGTTAGTATATTTGTACAGCAAAATTTTGCGGTCAAAGGGGTATTGAGTGCTGATGATGTTATAAAACGACACCAAAAGGCAAAAGAATATTTGATCCACAACGACGTAGTCTCAGCGTGGAAGGTGTTGTTAGCAGCGAGCGTTTCAGTAAAATAATAAATAATAAAAAAAGACGAAGATGGAAGTTACAGGAAAAATTAAAATGGTGGATACTACCAAAGAAGTAGGTTCAGGAGGATTTAAAAAAAGGGATATTGTGGTGACAACTGATGAGCAATATCCGCAGCATATTTTGGTGCAGTTTGTACAAGACAAATGCGATTTGCTAAACAATTACCAAGTGGGTGATGCGGTAAAAATCGACATTAATCTTAGAGGAAGGGAATGGACCAATCCGCAAGGAGAAATTGTTTATTTCAATACCGTCCAAGGATGGAGAATTGGTAAAGTGCAAGCCGATGCATCGCAAGCGCATAATGTGCCGATGCCTGCGACGCCCACTTTTGAACCAGCTGCTAATTTTACGGAAGAAGAGCACGACGATTTGCCTTTTTAAATAAAATCCAAAAAAAAGTTTATCAAAGTCAGCAGTTTAAGTCTACCAAAACTGCTGGCTTTTTTGTATCAATAATTTTCCGATATGTATTTTCTAACAGAAGTCTTATATTTTCCTCCAGTTACAGAAGCTTCTTCTGAGGGAATCCTGGCTTATGGCGGCGACTTGTCGCAAGAGCGGCTCTTGTTGGCTTACAAAAGGGGGATATTTCCTTGGTTCGAAGAAGATCATCCGATTTTATGGTGGTCTCCTGATCCGCGGATGGTGTTGTTTTTAGACGAATTGGTAGTTTCTAGCAGCATGCGTTCGGTGTTAAATAGAGGTAGTCTTAACGTTACCTTCAATCAAAATTTCAGGGAAGTAATTCTAAATTGTCAGCAAGTCAAACGCGGGGGTCAGCAAGGCACCTGGATTACTGATCAAATGGTTGAAGCTTATTGCAAACTCCATGAATCGGGAATCGCAATATCGGTAGAGGTGTGGGAAATGGAACAACTGGTGGGGGGATTGTATGGTATTGATTTGGGACACATTTTTTGTGGTGAGAGTATGTTTTCCAAAGTGTCAAATGCTTCTAAAGTAGCCTTTATTGCCTTGGTTGATTTCTTAAAAAAGGGCAATTATAAATTACTCGACTGTCAGGTTTACAATGAGCACTTGGCGAGTTTGGGAGCTCGTGAAATATCCAGAGAACACTTCATGTCAATGCTAAAGTTATAAAGTGTTGGGAATCAATAACTTTTTAGAATAAATTTTTTTATAAATTAGCTTTTAGAAGTTCGTTTCCAGCAGTATGCAACATGATCATCTACCATCCCAGTCGCCTGCATGTAGGCGCACATTACTGTGGAGCCAACAAATTTAAATCCACGGTGCTTTAAATCCCTGCTGATTTGATCTGAAAGTGGCGTTGTTGCCGGAACTTCCGTAAGTGTTTTCCAGGAATTTACTATGGGTTTTCCGGTGGTGAAATTCCATATGTATTTTGAAAAAGATCCAAATTCTTTTTGGACTTCCATAAAGGCTGCCGCATTGGCAATTGTTGCTTTTATTTTTGCGGCATGGCGGATAATTCCTGCGTCCATCATCAGCTCACCAATTTTTTCTTCCTTGTATTGTGAAACCTTATTATAATCGAAACTGTCGAAAGCCTTTCGGAAATTTTCACGTTTTCGCAGGATTGTGATCCAACTTAGTCCGGCCTGAAATGTTTCAAGGATTAGGAATTCAAATAATTTTTGGTCTTCATAAACCGGCGTTCCCCACTCAACATCATGATATTCCATGTATAGCGGGTCGCTGCCGCACCAAGCGCATCGTATCTTGTCTGTCATTTGGATTCGTCAAAAATTAATGCTCAAAAGTCTTTTTTTTATTTGACAAATAAAAATTAAAGCACCTCATTCCACCACAATTTTCTGTGTCCTGTTAATAATATCACCCGATCTGACTTTCAGAAAATAAATATTCAAAGGACTGTTCCCTTTTTCAAACCTTATCTTAACGTGACCACCAAAGAAATAATTGTCGAAGTTAGTTTCAACTTTACAGGAAATGATAAAGGATGTCTGGGAAAGTTAAAGGCCGAATACGATTATCTTAAATATACTATTTACATAAAAGATGACCGCAAAAATAAAATTGAATTAATGACATTCAACGCCAGAAATTTTGTCAAAAAAGACACCAACGACAAACTTAAGGATCCTGCTGTTGAAGTTGAACGTATTCCTGAAAAATCGTTTTACAACTTGCTGCGGAGAAGTATCGTGGAGGATTTCAAAAATATTATGGTTTAAATAGAAAGGTTTTAACAGTTAAAAATAGCGGACTAAAAATTCTCAAACCATTTCCAATTCCTATTGTCGTCTTTTATTTTTCTTATGGCAAGCACCGTCCCATTTAAACCTAATTCAACATTGCTTTTTAAAATTTCTGCTGAAAACATTTCATAACGGTTTCTTTTCGGAACGATTTTACTAAGCAATCTCAGAGGAAGTTCGAAAAAAGTTTCCTTAATACGCACATTCAGGGTTTTGCCGCCTGAAGTCTTTACAGCAGCTCCATAAAATTCATAACAAGGATAATTTAAAATGTATCGAAACAGTTTCTTCTGACTTGGCATCTCTAAATCGTGAAAGGTTATCACGCCACCTACTTCTAGCATTCGGTTAACGTAGAAAAAATCTATCATTACATGGTCAAATGTATGCCAGCCATCAATAAAGGCGAAATCATATTTTTTGTTTTTCTCAAGCAATTGCGGTAAGGCAATTTCTGATAATTTCTCAATAAGTTCAAAAGAAGTGAATCCAGCTCTTTTAAGGTTTAGAATCCCAACATTTTTCCAATCTTTTTGAAAAGCGTCTATAACGGTATGTGAATAATTCCCATATTCTGAACTAGCTGCGCAAATGTACAGAGACGAGACCCCATAAGCGCATCCGATTTCGATGGTGTTTTTAAACTTATTTTCAGTAATAATTTTTTGCAAAAACTTACCTTCTTTTTCTGAAACAGCAGAGTGCAGAGGAATTTCATTTAAAGCTTCGTCGTGAACTATTTTTTTTTCAAGCAATGCTTCTACAAAAGTATTATTTACCATATTTTTAACTGCTAGCGTTTAAAGTTGGCAAACATAATATTAAAATTCTTAATAAAGTCATCATATCGGTTGTATTTTATTATTTCTTATATCACTCCATATAAAAATGAATACAGTCTGTCCTATAAATTAATTTAAGATTCCTAAAAATGGTAGGTATTTGTCTTTTGTTTTTGTTTTTTAATAAATAATTGCAAATTAAATATATACTTTTTACGAAGTTCTCCAATAATGTTTAAAACAAAAACCTCAATTCAATTAAGAGATGAGGTTTTATATAGTTCATAAATCCTACTTCTGAACTACCTTGCCTAAAGCAACTCTTTTAAATTTAGTTGCTATTAAACCTGCTTCGACAGATCTAAGATAGGCCGTAACTCCCATTGGATTATCCTTGATATAATTCTAATTTACTAAAGGGTTGTCTTAAAAAATCGCCTTCGTTTACCTTTGGCTAATATCAATAATAGCCTCAACTTTCCCTTTCTGACTACGTAAATCTTTAGCAATTTCAATTTCTTTCCAACAAAGTCATCGTTAACATCTTCGAAGCAACCAGTTAATTGCGATGGTTGAATTGCCATGTTGAGAAGCATCATCGGTTTTGCCAAATTGTGTTGACAATGCTGCGATTTAGTTGTACACTATCTTTTTTTGGCCTGAATTATTTTGCAATTACTTATTCTCAAATTATCATAAATCGCAGCTTATCATAAAATATGTTCACCATCAAAAAGATGCAGTCAATTATTTTTTAACGAATTTGATTTTTGATGTAGCGCGGTCACCGATAATAGACAAAATATACAATCCATTCGACAAGTGGCTTACATCGATTTTATTGTCGCGATTTTGTGCATCGAGAATAATTTTGCCGGATAAGTCGCTCACTATGAAATTTGTTGCCTGAGCATTGTCAGAAGCGGTAATGTATAAGAAGTCGGTGGTGGGATTTGGCATTACAGCAAATTTACCGGCATTCAAATCTTCCGTTCCTAAATTGCAAACATTACTGATTTCTGTTCCGTTATTGCACCCTGGAAGATTGTTGGTCATGGTTCCGCCACTTATATTTTGCACAAAGTAGCAGATGCTGGCAACGGAACAATATGACAAACTTGTACAGTTTCTGATAACAAGCGCTGTTATCGATAGTGGATTTATGTTAGCAATACCGGTTAAGTCGATGAGCAAAGGATTGTTTAGCATTTGAAGATAAGCGCCGATCGATGTCAAATTGTTTAAACCATTTAGCGAGGTCAATAACGGATTGTAACTTATATCTAAGAAAAAGCCAATAGACGCTAGGTTGTTTAAACCTGTGAGGTCAGTAACGCCCAATCCTTTAAGACTAACAAGGCCGCCTGTTGCAGTAATGCCTTGCAGTCCGTTTAAAGACGTTAATTGAGGACAATTTGATACACTTAAGGTATTACTGACTGTAGTAAGATTAGACAGTGCACTTATGTCGTTTAGAATTGCGTTACCGCCGAGACTTATTGTACCAACTGAAGTTATCCCATTTAAACCGTTTAATCTTTCAATTGAAGGGCTAAAATAGACGGCCAGCTCTCCGCTAACACTGTTTATTTGGCTGAGCGGCGTTAAGTCGGTTATGCCTGATCCAGTAACATAGAGGTTGCCTGTTATCTGAGTACAATTAGGGAAGTTGACTGCAAATGCATTGACCTCTGCTTGACTTGATAAGGTGACGTTTCCAACGGGGCACTGCGCCGAGGATGAAATAATAATAAATAGTAACAAAGAAATGTAAAGATTTTTCATAATTTTAAATTTTAGTATTGTACAAATTTAAGGATCAAATCTTTGCTAGAACATACGATAAAATACGTATTTTCTTAACTCGTGAATCGCTGCAATAACACTTGAGCCAAGTACCGATTAAGAGTGAAAGCTTGTCTGGAGTTAACGCCAAAAAAAATGCCCAGCCTGTTTAGATTGGGCATTATACTTTTTTGAAGAATGGATTAACCTAAAGCAGCTCTTTTAAAACCGGTTACAGTTAAATTAGCCTCTACTGATTTGATATAATTGGCCACACTCATTGCGTTATCCTTAATATAATCCTGGTTTACGAGTGTATTGTCTTTAAAGAAACGACCTAATTTACCTTTAGCA
>JACMOK010000117.1 GCA_014378065.1 Flavobacterium sp. | reverse complement strand
GGTGTGGCGATGAATAATGATGAATAAGTTCCGACGATAATACCGATCAACATGGCGAATATAAAACCTCTGATCGATTCACCACCAAAAATGAACATGATCAACAACACTAAAATCATCGTCAATGACGTGTTGATTGTTCTTGACATGGTAGAATTGATGGACTGATTTACGATAGAATTGAAATTGCCTTTGGCTTTTTTACCACTCAAATATTCCCGAACCCTATCAAATACGATTACGGTATCGTTCATCGAGTAACCAATTACGGTTAGAATCGCCGCAATAAAGTGCTGATCGATTTCCATTCCGAAAGGCATGTATTTCCACAATAAAGAATAGACTCCCAACACAAAAATTACGTCATGCGCGACAGCGGCAATCGCTCCCAAACTGTATTGCCATTTTCTAAAACTTACTACAAGGTAAAGTCCAACAATCAACATAGCCCCTAACACGGCCCAATACGAATTGGTTTTGATGTCATCGGCAACGGTAGGCCCGACTTTAGAAGCCTGTAAGATTCCGTATTTCTTTCCTTCATAACCATTTACAAATCGGTCATAAGTCATTTTGCTGTCAAAATGCTTTTTCAGGGTGTTGTACAAAATCTGGTTTATGGCCTGATCTGCTTCTGTACCTGACTCTTCCACTTTATATTTGGTGGTGATTTTTAATTGGTTGTCTTTACCAAAAATTTTCACTTCGGCACTACCTCCAAAAACGGGCGCCAATTCTTTTTTAACTTCTTCGGCTGAAATAGATTTTTCAAAATGTACTTGAAAAGTTCTTCCGCCTTTAAAATCTACACCATAATTTAATCCGTTGATCGACAATGAAATTACACTCACAATGACAACAAGACTCGAAAAGATATAAGTATATTTTTTAATTCCAAGGAAATCGAAGTGGAAATTGGTAAAGAAGTTTTTGGAGAATCCGGTTACAAAAGTCAATTTATTGCCCCTGTTAACACTCCAATCCAACAATATTCTTGTAATGAAAATTGAAGTAAATAAAGAAGTTGCAATACCAATTAACAAGGTGGTTGCAAAACCTTGTATTGGTCCTGTTCCAAAAATCAACAATACCCCACCTGTCAATACGTGGGTTACGTTGGCATCTACTATAGAACGCATCGCACCTTTCCATCCAAACGAAGCTTTGATGGCTTCATCAATGGCCTTGCCCGATCGCAGTTCTTCTTTTGCCCTTTCATAAATAATAATGTTGGCATCGACGGCAGTACCCATCGTCAACACGATACCTGCAATTCCAGGTAAAGTCAAAACCGCACCCAAACTTGCTAGAATTCCGAACAAGAATAGAAGGTTGACTGCCAAGGCGATGTTGGCAAACCAACCGGCTTTGCCATAATAGATAATCATCCAAAGTGATACGATTAGCAACCCGATCAATGCCGAAGTGGTTCCGTTGTCAATGGCTTCCTGCCCTAAGGATGGCCCTACTACTTCTGATTGTACGATTTCTGCTGCAGCAGGCAATTTACCCGCACGCAACACATTGGCTAAATCTTTGGTTTCTGAAACATCAAAAACACCCGAAATTTCAGATCTTCCTCCAGATATTGGACCGCTGGTAACTCCAGGTGCAGAATAAACAATATCGTCTAACACGATGGCAATGTTGCTTTTTTGGCTATAAGCTTTACCAGTGAGTTCTTCCCAAGCTTTTGCCCCTTGTCCGTTCATTTGCATCGTCACCGATGGTTTGCCCAATTGGTCGAAAGAATCTTTGGCATCGGTAACTACACCGCCGCTCATCGAAGCTTGGTTGTCGCGGTTTCCTTTTAAGGCATAGAGTTCAACGGTTTCTACTTCTTTCTTGGTTTTTTCATTGACCACATTTGATGGTTTTCCCCAAACAAATTTTGCATAACGCTTGTCTGATGGCAACAACAGTTTGATGTCGGCTCTTTTAAGATAACCGTTAATGGCTGAAGTATCTTTGGATTCGGCCACGGCCAATACCGCACCACCACCTTGCGACACAAATTTGTCTAACAAAGGGTTTTGCCCTTTTTTAGGTGCCAAAGTATCTTTTTCTTTATCTGTAATCAGATTTTTGATCGAATCTGTTGAAGCGTTTGCAGTAGGCACCGCCTTAATATCTTTTTCTGTCAGCTTTAAAGCATTGTTGGCAGCCATCAGGAAATTGCCTAAGTCATCAATTTTGTAAGTTTCCCAAAACTCCAATTGCGCAGTACTTTGCAGCAATTTTTTGATTCGGTCTACGTCTTTGGCTCCCGGAAGTTCTACCAGAATTCGCCCGGATTCTCCTAATTTCTGAATATTGGGTTGTGTAACGCCAAATTTATCGATACGTTTTCTCAACACTTCGAAAGCGCTTTCAATCGATTCGTCTACTTTTCGTCTGATTACTTTTTTTGTTTCGGCATCCGACATCTTAAAGTTGATTTCGTCGCCTAAGGTTTTGTTTGCAAATATATCTGGAGAGGCCAGTTTTGTTGTGCCATTTGCAGCAGTTTCAAATTCTCTGAAAAACACGTCTAAATAATCCTCATTACCCTGTCTGTTTTTAGTGGCATTGGCCAAGGCCTGATTAAAAACCGGATTTTTAGAATTGTTAGACAATCCTTTAATAATGTCTCTTACCGAAATTTGAAGCTGTACATTGATTCCTCCCTCTAAGTCAAGACCTTTATTGATTTTCTTGTCTTTCACTTCATTGTAAGTGAAGTTGGTAAAACCAAGATTAAATACTTTTTCTTTCCCGATGGAATCTAAATATTTAACTTCTTTTTCCGAGTTTCCTTTCGCAAAAATCTTAGCATCTTTCTCAATATTATGAGATACGAAAGTGAAAGAAAGTTGGTAAACACTTACCAATGCAAATAAAATTGCAAAAAATTTAACTAGTCCTCTATTCTGCATTATTACTAATAATTAATTAATTTTTGTTTGTGATGTTTTTTAATATCCGTTTAGAAGGCATTAAATTTTTAAATTTTACCTTAAAAGTTATAATATTCAAAGCCTTTCCCTTTTTTTAAAACGAGCAAATATATAGTTTACCGACAGACTAAACAATTTATTTGTAGATTAATCTCAAAAAAAAGACCGCACATTTGCAGTCTTCTCTACATATTGTATAAAAGCTTAGGCTAAAACTGATTTAAGGTCTGCATTCATATTTCGAACCGCTTCTGCACTTTTGGCAAACGCCGCTTTTTCTGACGCATTGAGCGGGATGCTTACAATTTGCTCAATTCCGTTTTTACCGATTATACAAGGCACACCGATACAAATATCATTTTGGTCGTATTCGCCTTCCAGTAAAACCGAACAGGCAATCATTTTTTTCTGGTCATTTAAAATACTGTCTACCAAATACGCCACCGAAGCGCCTGGCGCATACCAAGCAGAGGTACCCAACAAGGCTGTTAACGTTGCTCCGCCCACCATGGTATCAGCTGCAACTTTATCTAATTGCGCCTGAGACAAAAACTCAGATACCGGGATGCCATTATACGCAGCCAATCGCGTTAAAGGAATCATTGTGGTATCACCATGTCCTCCAATTACCATCGCCGAAACATCGTTTGCGGGCTTGTTTAATGCTTTGGATAAATAATATTTAAAACGGGAACTGTCTAGCGCGCCGCCCATTCCGATAATTCTATTTTTGGGCAAGCCTGTCGCTTTCAACGTTAAATAAGTCATCGTGTCCATCGGATTAGAAACCACTACGACAATCGTATTTGGCGAATGTTGCAATACATTTTCGACCACCGACTTTACAATTCCAGCATTAATGCCAATTAATTCCTCGCGCGTCATTCCCGGTTTTCTCGGAATACCTGACGTGATGACCACCACATCACTGTTGGCTGTTTTAGGATAATCATTGGTCACGCCAGTAACTTGGGTATTGAATCCGGTATTTGTAGCACATTGCATGATATCCATCGCCTTGCCCTCGGCAAAACCTTCTTTGATATCCAGTACTACTACTTCGCTCGCTATTCCTCGGTAAGAAATTGCATCAGCACAACTCGCTCCTACGTTTCCCGCTCCTACAATGGTAACTTTCATGGTATAAAATTTTTTTTCGTTGGTTTATTTTTATGAAGCTCATCCCGCTATTCGTTGCAATCTTTTTTGTTATGAAACATAGCTGCTGCAATTTTTCATGACAAAGCACAAAAAAGGATTTTCACTGCTATCGCGGCTAGGCTTTTGTCTTCGCATTATGCATCGATTTTTGCATAAACCGCATTTTTCTCGATAAATTCTCTACGTGGCGGTACCTCATCGCCCATCAACATAGAGAATACCCGATCTGCTTCGGCCAAACTTTCAATGGTAATTTGACGCAAGGTTCTGTAATTAGGATCCATCGTCGTTTCCCACAATTGCTCTGCATTCATCTCTCCCAAACCTTTATATCGCTGGATGGCTGCGCTTCCGCCCATTTTTTCGTTGGCAATGTCGCGCTGGTCGTCATTCCAGGCATATTCTTTTTTGTTTCCTTTTTTAACCAAATACAACGGCGGTGCGGCAATATAAACATGGCCTTCTTCAATCAATTCTTTCATGAATCTAAAAAAGAAGGTTAATATTAAGGTAGAAATGTGGCTGCCATCGACATCAGCATCACACATAATAATTACTTTGTGGTAACGCAATTTTTCTAAATTCAAGGCTTTGCTATCCTCTGCGGTTCCTATCGTTACGCCAAGCGCGGTAAATATATTTCTAATTTCTTCATTTTCAAACACTTTATGATGCATGGCTTTCTCCACATTCAAAATTTTACCACGTAATGGCAATATGGCTTGAAAGGCACGGTCACGTCCTTGTTTTGCAGTTCCACCTGCCGAGTCTCCCTCGACCAAATATACTTCACATTTTGCAGGATCTTGTTCTGAACAGTCTGATAACTTGCCTGGTAAACCACCACCGCCTAAAACGGTTTTGCGCTGTACCATTTCGCGCGCTTTCTTAGCAGCATGGCGCGCTTGCGCTGCAAGGATGACTTTCTGAACAATGATGCGGGCATCGTTTGGATTCTCCTCAAGGTAATTCTCGAGCATTTCCCCTACAGCCTGACTTACCGGCGACACTACTTCTCTGTTTCCAAGTTTGGTTTTGGTCTGTCCTTCAAATTGTGGTTCAGCCACTTTTACTGAGATAATTGCCGTCAATCCTTCACGGAAATCGTCTCCTGTAATTTCAAATTTAAGTTTGTCGAGCATCCCCGAAGCATCGGCGTATTTCTTAAGGGTTCTGGTCAATCCACTTCTAAAACCTTGTAAATGCGTACCGCCTTCATGCGTGTTGATATTGTTTACATAAGAGAAAATATTCTCGGTATAGCTGGTATTATAAATTAAGGCTACTTCAACCGGAATCTCCCCTTTTTCATTGTCCATCGAAATTACATGGGAAATAATCGGTTCGCGGTTGCTGTCTAGATAGCGAATGTATTCCTTCAATCCTTCGTCAGAATGAAACACTTCGGAAACAAAATTCCCGTCTTTGTCCAATTCTCTTTTATCAGTAAAAGTAATGGTGATTCCTTTATTCAAAAACGACAATTCGCGCATTCGCGCCGACAAAGTATCATAGGTGAATTCAGTAGTTTGGGTAAAAATAGTATTGTCTGGATAAAAAGTGACGATGGTTCCCCTTTTGGTAGTTTCTCCAATTTGTTTTACCGGATAAAGCGCTTTGCCCCTTTCATATTCTTGTTCGTAAACTTTTCCATCCCTGTTAACCGTGGCACGCAAATGTTTAGACAAAGCATTGACCACAGAAACCCCAACTCCATGGAGACCACCTGAGACTTTGTAGGAATCCTTGTCAAATTTACCTCCGGCACCAATCTTTGTCATGACGACTTCAAGCGCCGACACACCTTCTTTTTTATGCATATCGACAGGAATTCCACGACCGTTATCTTCAACTGTAACCGATCCATCTTCATTGATGGCTACCCCGATGGTATCGCACCAGCCACCCATGGCTTCATCAATCGAATTGTCAACGACTTCATACACCAAATGGTGCAATCCTCTGACACCAATATCTCCTATATACATGGAAGGACGCATTCTAACGTGCTCCATTCCTTCTAATGCTTGAATACTATCTGCTGAATAATTGTTGTTTTTGGTCTCGTCGCTCATATAAAATTTATTCTAGAAAATGTGATTTTTGTCTAACACGCAAATATATAAAAACGGGAATGACTTCCCGGTAAAATTGCCCGTTTTGGGACTGAAGTTATTAACATTTTATTGATTTATTCTGGATGCATTTCCACTCCGGTTCCGCAGGCATTTGGGTAAACAATTTTACCAAAATCAAAAGCGGCACCGGTGGCTAAATCCTCTTTTAAAAGCAAGGCGCCGTCAGCATCTAGATAATCTAAAAGTGGCGCTAATTGCACCAATCCCGAAATTCCGACGGTAGATTCTGTCATGCAACCCGCCATAATCAAAACCTTCTTTTCTCTGGCGGCCTTGATCATCCGCAACGCTGGCGTAATACCCCCGCATTTCATCAACTTGATGTTGATGCCATCAAATAATTCGCAGCACAAATTCACATCGGCTTCGTGCTGGCAACTTTCATCGGCAATGACAGGCAAAACGGCCTTGGCTTTAACCAGTCTCATTCCGTCAATATCGCCTGCTCTCAAAGGCTGCTCAATGAATTCTACATTGCAGTTTTTAAAGATTTTAGAATATTCGATCGTCTGCGCTGCGGTCCAGGCGCCATTCGCATCCAGACGAAAAACCGAATTGGTAACTTTACGAAGTGCCTCGACGATTTCAAGGTCATGTTCGGTTCCAAGTTTTATTTTATATACCGGCCACGGCATTTCGATGACCTTCTGTTCCATCACTGCAATCGTGTCGATGGCAATCGTGTAAGAAGTCTGTGGGGTTTTGGCTTTTGCATCCGGCCAATAGCTGCGTAGTGTTCGTTTGTTCTTTCTTGCATAAAAATCCCAATACGCAATATCTACGGCGCACAACGCAAAATAATCATCTGCCACAAGCGGCGCTATTTGCTGCCACAGTTGTTCGGGATGCAAAAAGGAATTAAAGTCGACTGCTGATTGTATTTTTGAAAGCGACGTTGACAAACGCTCTAACGTACTGTTGTAATAGGGATTGACGGTCGCTTCGCCGTAACCCGAAATAACCCCGTCGGAAAGACAAACTATAACCGTTTTTTGGACTGTTACCGTGTATCTCGAAATCGTAAACGGGTGCCGCAAAGGCAAATCATAAAACTGGAAGGAGAGTTGTATCGCCATAAAAAAAGCGCTGAAAACCACTTCAGCGCCTTAAAATTACAAAACATTACTCAAACTAAATCACTATAAAACAGAAATAGCTGCTTTTGCGATTTCTATGTCGGCTTGAACATGCGCTGCATTGGCTCTCCCGCTTGGATCCTGATTTTCCTGCCATTTCGGAATCCACTTTCTGACGGTTTGCGCGGCGCTGACTTGTGGATAATATTTATGAAAAATATCCCTGTAAAAATAGGCTTCTTTGGTAGTCGGTGTATTGTATGGAAATCGTTCTGTTGCTGATTCTAACTGCTTATCGGAAACTTTCGTCGCGCAGTAGGCTATCAGCTGGTCGATCCAGTTGTAGCCTACTCCATCAGAAAATTGCTCTTTCTGACGCCACAATACTTCGGCTGGCAAATAAGGATTGTCGGGGGTATCAAAAGCTTTTCTTAAAATATATTTTTCTTTGCCATCGTAGGTTTTAGGCTGCTTCTCAACTCCTTTGATTGTCATGGCCACATCTAGGAAATCTTTGTCTAAAAAGGGAACTCGTGCTTCCAATCCGTGGGCCATGGTCGATTTATCGGCACGCAACAAATCAGCGGTAAATAACTTTTGAACCCTTTCAATGGTTTCCTTTTGAAAGTCTTCGGTAGAGGGCGCATTTCGGAAATACAAATAGCCTCCGAAAATTTCGTCGGCACCTTCACCAGATAAAACGACTTTAATACCCAAATCGGTAATGGCTTTGGATAAAAAGTACATCGGCGTACTGGCGCGAACAGAAGTCACATCGTAGGTTTCGAGATGCCAAATTAACTGATCTAAAATTTCAATGCCTTGTTCCACCGTGAAATGGATTTCGTGGTGTTCGGTTCCTAAAAATTCAGCTACTTTGCGAGCCGCCGCGGCATCTGGTGCATTTTCATCTAAGCCGATTGAAAAAGAATGGAGTTTTTTGCCACTTTCCGCTAACAGTCGGGAGGCAATGGCAGAAGTCAAAGACGAATCCAATCCGCCAGACAAAAGCACTCCGATGGGCACGTCGCTCATTAATCTTTTGCGGGTGGCTTCTGTTAGTGTGGTTCGGATTAACTCCAAATCTAATTCGTTGGTAGCTTTGGTATAATCTTCATAGTCGGGTTTGTAATATTTGACAAATCCTGATGCGGAGGTATAATAGTGTCCCGGAGGAAATGTCGAAAACGTTTTGCACTGGTCGGCTATGGGTTTCATTTCTGAAGCAAAATAAATACGCCCCCTTTCATCCAAACCATAGTACAGCGGCTTTACGCCCATTGGGTCTCGACCGGCGATAAAATCGTCGCCATCTACCACAACAAAAGCAAAATCACCATCGAGCAAATGGAGAAATTCATAACCAAATTCTTCATATAAATGCACGATTACTTCCGAATCGGATTTGGTGCGAAAGCTGTGGTGTTTTAGAATACCGTCTCTTAATTCTTGGTGGTTGTAGATTTCGCCATTGTGAATCATGTAAGCAGTTTTAGAACCTTTGATTGGCTGGCGACCCGAATGTAAGTCGATGATAGACAGGCGTTCGTGGCTTAAAATATGTCCGTTTTCTGTAATGTGCAGGTCGCTTTCATCGGGACCACGATGCGACATTCTCTTTGAAAGTGATTTTACCAACTGTTCGTCTTTTCCCTTTCCTATAATTGCTAATATTCCGCACATAAGTTTTATTTTTGGTTTATATTCGATAGCAAAGATGAAGTTTGGCTTATAATTATAAAACATAAAAGGAATTATTGATTATAATTATAAACTAGATATGCGTATTTATAATAAATATGAAATAAAAAATAAAAAATATTTCGTTTACGCTTATAGACTGTAAAAATTTGTCGCGTAATCATTTTTGAAGTTTATATTTACACCTTGATTACTATACGGCTTATGATCCATTCTAAAAAAATTATTGTTGTACTGCCTGCCTATAAAGCTGAAAAGACACTCTTAAAGACTTACAATGAAATTCCGTTTGACATTGTGGACGAGGTTATTCTTGTTGATGACAATAGTCCAGACGAAACCATCACTGTGGCAAATTCTCTTGGCATCAAACACATCATCAAGCATGACAACAATTTGGGTTATGGCGGGAATCAAAAAACTTGTTACAACAAAGCGTTGGCGTTGGGTGGCGATATCATTATTATGTTGCATCCGGATTACCAATATACCCCTAAGCTGATCCACTCGATGAGTTATCTGATTGCGCATGAGGTTTATCCTGTTGTTATTGGTTCGAGAATTCTTGGGAAAGGCGCGCTGAAAGGCGGCATGCCTCGCTATAAATATATTGCCAACCGCTTTCTGACTTTGACACAAAATATACTGATGAACCAGAAATTATCGGAATACCATACCGGCTACAGGGCTTACAATAGAAAAGTTTTGGAAAGTATCGATTATAATTCCAATTCTGATGATTTTATTTTTGACAACCAGTTTTTGGCGCAAGTATTCTATAAAGGATTTGAAATAGCTGAGATTACTTGTCCGACGAAATATTTTGAAGAGGCGTCGTCAATCAATTTTAAGAGAAGCATTCAATATGGAGTTGGTGTTTTAAAAACGTCGTTAGCGTATTTTTTGGATAAAAAAGGCATCCTGCAATCTAAATTATTCCATTAATCAAACCACGCTTTCTATTGCATACGGCGTTCCGTTGATCTCAAATACAAAACCCACTTGATGTCCTAATAATTTACTTCCTAAAGGCGATTGGGGCGAAACGGCAATGATGGTTTTGCCATCGACGGTGATTTTTGGCAAAGCGGTAGCAATAAATAACATCATGCTGTTGGCTTGCACTAAACTTCCCAAAGCTATTTTTTCTGAAAGCGTGCTGCTGTCTATTTTATCAAGAATGGATTTTTGTTGAAGGATTTCGGCTAATTTCCGGTTGAGTTTTTCTTGTTCGATATGCATCATCGATAAGGCTGTTTCGTGTTTGTCGCCGGCGGATCCTTTGGCATCATTTTTTGAATCTTCCGTCAGTGCTGTGATCATGTCTTTAAAAGCATCGATTTTATCCTGAACCTGCCGTAGATAATGTTGGTGGACTTTTTGTTTGATTGTCATGATATTTGCCTGGAAGGCGCAAAGACGTTAGGATTAATGAAAAATTTGATTGAAGACTTTGTGCCTTGATTGTTATTAGAAATCAAATTTATAACTTCCGCCTAGCATTACCTGAAACGATTGTACCGGATAATTAATCCATTTTTGGTAGCTTTGATTGGCGAGGTTGTTTAATTTTAAAAATGCACCAAAACGCGGACTAAATTTATAACCTACCTGAGCGTTGGCATCAAAATAACTGTTCAGGATTTGGGTGTTATTTTGAGGAACAAGCGGCAAGATATTCGTTCTGACGTACTTGTCTTTTCTTTCGCCGACAAAAAATACGGCCGCAGAGGCATACCATTTTGGTGTAATTGTGACGGATAGATTGGCTCCGAATTCGATTTCAGGTAAATTCCAAGCTTCTTCTTGAAATGTCGTGGTGTATTTGTGGAAGGCGCCATTGATTCCGACGGAAATGTTTTTAGAAAAATCGGCTTTCAATTCGCCCGAAAAGTTTACTGTTTTTAAATCGTCATAAACGACACCAAAAGAATTGCCATATTGATATGATTCTTGCTCCAATTTGAATTCATCAAACGGGTTGCTAACAAATAAAGGTTTGTTTTTTTCGCTGACCAGTGATGCTTTGACATTGTAACTGACGTAATTAGACAGTTTGCCTTTCAGTCCTGCGTACAAATCATATTGTTTGTCTGTAGGTGCCACAAACAGGGTTGGTGATACAAACGGATTTATATTGGTAAACTCACGATACGAATTTTGTTCTAAACCTCCTTCTGCTCCCAGATAAAATACCATTAAATCGCCTACTACTTTTAAAGAAGCAGTTGCATTTGGGTAAATGAAAATTTTGTTGTTGGTGTTTTCGGTATCCAAACTATAAAAAACGGAAGCACCAAAGTTAAACGACCAATCGTCTCTTTGCATTGCAAAACTGGGCTGCACTGCGAAATTGGCAAAACCGTATTTAAACGGCACGAGAGTATTGTTTTTGAATTCTCCGCCTACATAATCGGCAATAAAGGTGGTTTTTATTGTGGTGTTTTGAATATCAAATTTTAGAGAAGGTTTGGCAATAAAACGGTTTTCGGCGGAATTATATCCATCCCAAAAGCGATTGTATTTTAAACTGAGTCCGTTGAATATACTTTCGTTGAATTTAATTTTGCCGGCTGCATAAAAGTTGTTGTAGGTAATGCCTTCGTTGATTTTTTCATACACCGTCGATTGCTGCTGGGTTGTAAAAAAACCTGATCCATAATTTGCGGGTAAACCATACCAATAGTAGCGTTGGGTTTGAAAACCTAAATCGGTATTCCAAGCAAATTCTGCTTGTTTGCTTCCGTAGGTGAGATCGATAGCCGAGTTTAAATAGCTGTCTTTTGAGGCTACTTCTTTGATGCCTCCCTGAGAGGAAAGGTGTTTGACCATGCCTGAGACATAATCATTATCGCCGATATTTTCAGTCACATACAATTCGCCAAAAAGCGTGAGATAATTGCCCACTCCACCAATCACATAATTTTTATATAAGGTCTCTGCCGCCGATTTGTCTACGCCCGCGGCTCTCCCTTTGGACGGTGCGAAAGTAGAGGCTACAGGAAAGGAAAAAATAGAATATTTAATCACCTCTTTTTTGGTGTTGTCGTCGTCTTCTAAAGCAGGTGTCTCCTTTACCTTAAAAGCATCGGAAATCGTGGGTGTGTATGGCTTAACCACATTTACTACCTCGGTTCCGATGTTTTCCTCTTTTTTTTGGGATATTGCAGTTTGGACACCGGCTACAAAGAGCAAGAGGAAAAGGGTATATTGAATTTTGATTTTCATAGTGGTATGGGTTTTTACAGCAGAAAAAAGAAAAAAGCGTTTGATTGTTTTTTTCTTAATTCTATTATTGGCTCTGTTTTTTAATTTTGAATGGATGAATTGGTTTTGGATTCCTGCGTTTTAATGTCGTTCAACTGGCTTTGTGCCTCTTCCACCACGTCTGGAAAATTGCTGAAATTTTTGATCACGCTCTCCAAAATATAGGTGGCCTGAAAACTGTCTTTGAGGGCATAAAAGTTTTTAGCCATCACCACCAAACCTTTGGCTCCAAAATACTTATAACCCGAATAGTCTTTGGTGAGCTTTTGTACCGTTACGTTAGACGCTTCAAATTTGCCGTCCTTGTTTTTAAAATAGGCATCATAATACAACGCTTCGGCAGCCAGCTCTCCTTTGGCAATGGTCAATAGTTTGGCATAGGCCGTTCTGGCTTTGGCTTCATCGTTTGAATTGATGGCAGAACGGGCGACGATAATTTGCGCATCAGATTTGACTTTGTCATCTGTTTTGGGATTGGCCAATACTTTATCGGCATAAATTACGGCGTTGGGATAATCTTTTTCTTCGTAATAGGTTTTCATCAAATTTGATTGCGCAAAAGTAATGTTCTGCGGAAAATCGGCTTCGGTTTCCAAACGTTTTAAAATAACAATGGACTTGGCTGCGTCATTCTTTTTTAAATAAATCTGAGCCAGCCGGGCCAAAGATTGTTCTGTGAATTCATTACGCGATTTTGACACCACCGATTCATAATTGGCAATTGCATTGTTTTCCTGGCCATCGGCAAAATAAGATTGTGCCAGGTAGAAATTGGCTTTTAACGCATGTATTCCGTTGGGAAACTGCTTTAAATAATTGCCCATGGTGGTGATGGTTTGTTTGGTATTGTTCTGCAAATATTGTTTTTCTGCGGCTTCATACGTATCGTTATCGAGATCGGCATCCGAAATATCTACAAAATCCAATGTTCTGACCCAAGCGGCGTATTCATCGACTTTTCCATTATCGACATAAATCAAACGTGCGGTGGCGACTGCTTCTAAAGCTTCGGGGCTTTTAGGAAATTCGGCGGCAATTTTCTTGAATTTTACCAGTGCTTGCGCATCGTTCTCTGCGTTGTAATAAATCAAACCCTGACGCAAAATGGCTTTTGAGGCATAAGATCCTTTTTTAAATTCACTAATTAACTGATCGTAGGTTTTGATCGCGAGATCATTTTTCTTTTCGGTGACATAGGTATTGCCGAGTTCGAATAAGGCATCGTCGCGGTATTGCGATTTGGGATAAATGGAAATAAACTTAGCCAGATCGTCAATTTTCTTGTCATTTTTCGCCACAAACCCAAAGCTAATTGCTTTTTGAAAGGCTGCATAATCGGCATCTACCCCTCTCAATTCAATTACTTTATTATAAGCGTCCATGGCCGGCCAGTATTTCGCCGTCACAAACCTGCAATCGCCCAAGCGCAGGTAAGCATCATTCAAACGGATCTTATCGTCTTTGGTGTTGTCGATGTAAGATTGAAAATAATTCCCTGCCTGATCGTATTCTTTTTGTTTAAAATAGGCGTAGGCAATATTGTAATTGATGTTTTTGTTTTCGATTGTTGCTTTTGCTTCCGGAAAAGCAGAAAATTGTTTAAAACTGAGTAGTGCCTCATTAAAATTGTCTAACACATACTCGGTTTCTCCTTTCCAAAAGGTGGCTCTTGCAGTAAATTTTTTGTCAACAGGTTGCGCAATTGATTTTTTAAACATCGCTAAGGCTTCGGTATAACTGCCATCGGTGTACAGTTCCAGGCCTCTGTAAAAAGTAACTTTTTGGTAAGCTGCTTTGTTGGCGAAATTTTTATTTTTCTCGAGTAAATCCAAAGCCCCTTTGTAGTTTTTAGAAGTAATGTAAGAGTTGATCAATAAGGTTTCGACCTCAGTTTTACTGGTAGAATTTGGATATTTGCTTAAAAAAGAAGCCAACACATCAGGTACCGCTTGGTAGGAGTTTCCGATTTCATAACTCAGTTTGGCATAATTTAAACTCGCATCTTCCTGAATTTTCAAATCATACTCCATTTCTGATGCATTTTTAAAAGCATTAAGTGCTTGCTGCTTTTTATCGGTTTTGAAGTAACTTTCGCCTAAATGATAATAGGCATTCTGGGCCACGGCATCTTTTCCTCCAATAATTTTATTGAATTGGGCAATGGCGTTTTCAAAATCATTTTGCTTGTAATATGCATAACCGAGCTGGTAAAAATCGGTGTTGTTCCACCTTCCCTTCTTGCCTTTGTATTCTTTGAGATACGGAATGGCCTTGGCATATTGCAACAAATTGAAATAACTTTCTCCAATGATTTTGTTGAGTTCCGATTTTTCGAGCGCACTAGATTTGGGCATGGCTACCAAAGCCAGATCTATTGCTTTTTGGAATTTCCCCTGCTTAAAATTCATATCTGCTTGAAAATAAGACAGCTTTTCTTTGTATTTTTCTTCGCCTGAGACTTCGTCAAAATATTTTGTTGCTTCTTTATAATCGTTGCCTTCGTAAGCCATGAATCCCAGATAGTATTTGGCTTGCGAACCATAGTCTTTTGAATTGAGCACTTTGTTAAAATAAGGCGTGGCTTCTTTTTTATTTCCTGCGCTAAAAAAGCTGTAGCCTTTCTGAAAATTAAATTTGTCTAAATCTTCGTAATTCAAGGTGCTTTCATCCACTTTGGCAAACCATTCTAAAGACTGAGGATATTTTCCTTGTTCAAAATAATACTGTGCCACTTCTATGTAGGCTTGATTTTGTTTGGGACTGGTAGGATAGTCGCGCACGAAGTTTTCCATCATTTCGTCTGCGCCCGACTGATTCAAGCGGATGGCACAATTGGCGCTGTAATAAGCGCAATCGGCTTGAATTTCAGTATTTTTAGTTTCGGAGTTTACTTGATCGAAAATAATTTGAGCCGACAGGTATTGGTTGTTTTTATATAAAGAGAGAGCCCTGTCGTAAGCCGCTAAATCGTTGGTGTATACCGCCGATTTTTGTGCCGAAAGCGGAGTTATTTCTACAAAAAATATAAGGATATAAAGCCAAGATAATTTACGCATCGTCTTAATGGTTTAGAAATTCAAATATATTCTTTTCTGTAGCCTATAACGAACCGTTTTAGGGTTTTATTATGAACATCTTTTTTAACAAAGCCTATTTAGCCACAATAGTTGTCAATTTTATTTTGAATACGACCGTTATCTTATTACTTTTGCCAGATAAACAAAATCACGATGTCGCAACCAGTTGTATTTCTAAGAAACGTCTCAATTTATCAGGAAAACAAAGTCATTTTATCCAACGTCAATCTCGAAGTGAACCATGGCGAATTTATCTACATCATTGGTAAAACGGGTTCTGGAAAAAGTAGTTTTATGAAAACATTGTATGCTGATTTGCCATTAGTGGAAGGTCAAGGTAGCATCGTAGAATATGATTTAGCGAATTTAAAAGAGAGCAATATTCCTTATTTGCGGCGTAAAATTGGCATCGTTTTTCAAGACTTTAAATTGCTGCCTGACCGAAGCGTTAGCGACAACATGCTTTTTGTTTTGAAAGCGACAGGTTGGACCGACAAAACAGAAATGCAAGACAAAATTGATGAAGTTTTAGATAAAGTCGATTTGCGATCGGTGGCCAACAAAATGCCACACCAATTGTCTGGAGGTGAACAACAACGCGTCGCCATTGCAAGAGCGCTCCTCAACGATCCGGAATTAATTTTAGCTGATGAACCTACAGGAAATTTGGATCCTCAGACCAGTGTAGAAGTCTTAGCAGTACTACGAAAAATTAATGAAAACGGAAAAACCATCATCATGGCCACGCATGATTACGCATTACTGATGAAGTTTCCATCAAAAACACTCAAATGCGAAGACAATAAAATATTTGAAGTCGTTCAGCGAACCATTTAATTTTTAGTTTCTTTTTTGTATACATGCGGATTTTCTGTAATCCCGTTTTTAAACACTTTTCGCAACATCATCCGCAGCCAAGTATCGCTTTGCAATATAAAATCATTCCATTTGTTTTCGGGCCTCCCTCGAAAGGAAGTCACATGAAATGTATCTGAATCTAATAGCGGTGTTTTTGAAAAGTAATAATTCGAAATGCAGCAGCGGAATCCTTCATGTAATATCGGAGAAACCGAATGCAAGGAACGGTTGTGGGTCACCATAAAAGCCAGGCGATTAAATTTACTTTCTATGGTAACCGGGTTTCCTTTTAGTCCGTCAGGCCAGAGTTCGAGATTTCCGCCGTACGTGGGTTTCCAGTTTGGGGTAATGTAATACAACACGTTCAATACACGCCAACGTTTGCGGTTTTTGTCGTGCGAATTATCAAGATGTGGGTTTAAAAACTGACCTTTCCCCATCAATGAAAGACCACCCGCATACAAATGCTCGTCTGGCATGACTTCCTGTATTTCGCAAATTTCGCCAACTAGGTCAACAATTTTCTTATCTTGGAAAGCATAAATGATTTCTTCAAGCATCGGATTGTATAAATTCATTTGTGCTGCTACATATTTATCTTCACGCAGGCTTTTCTTTAAAACCATCTGTTCTGGCTTTGGGAAAATTTGCTGAAACTGTAAAGCCATCTCTTCTGGCAGCAAATCATCAATAAAAAAATAGGCTATCTTATCTTTAGAATTTAGAAACTGCTGTTTTAAAACGGCCTTCTGACCGTCAATTTTTTCATAAATGATTTTGGCGATATCAATTCTGCTAATAAATTCCATTGTTCCGATAAAATATATTTTCTTTGCAAATATATTACTTAAAATAGTAAAATGCTTTCGATTTTAATTCCGACCTACAACTACAATGTTTTCCCGCTCGCAGAAGAAATTCACAAACAAGTGGTTCAAACTGGAATTATCTTCGAAATTATTTGCTTGGATGACGCTTCTAAAACGCTCTATCTTGAAAATGAAAAGATAAATTTGCTTTCGGATACAAAGTACGAAATGCTGAAAACCAATCTCGGCAGAAGCAAAATTAGAAATCTTTTATCAAAAAAAGCGCAATATGATTGGCTGCTGTATCTGGATGTGGATGTATTTCCCAAAGACCAAAATTTTATTTCAAATTATTTGCCCTTTCTTAATAACGCCACAAAAATTGTAAACGGTGGTATTTTATACCAACCCAATAAGCCCGACAAAAGTAAACTCTTCCGATGGGTCTACGGAAAAAACCGGGAAGCATTGGGGTATCAATTACGCCAAAAAAAACCATACTTGAGTTTTTTGACGCTTAACTTTCTGCTCCATAAATCGATTTTCGAGTCGGTTTCATTCAATGAAGAGATTCCTAATTTAAGACATGAAGACACACTATTTTCTTATGATTTGATGCAGCGAGAAATTTTTATTCATCATATTAATAATCCAGTGTACCATTTGGGACTGGATCCTTTTGACACTGCAATTCGCAAAGAAAATGAATCCATTATTGCTTTGAAATTCCTAACTGATCACCAAATGATTGGTCAAGATTATCTGCGCATTTCGATGGCGTTTTATAAAGTAAAAAGTTTAAAATTAATGCCAATAATTGCGTTTTTACACCGTATTTTCAAGGAAGCGATTCTTAAAAATTTATCTGGTAATTTTCCTTTGCTATTCCTCTTCGACTGCTACCGCTTGGGTTATTGGTGTTCGATTGAAAATAAAAGTATAGCTTTGTAATTCATAAATCTTCAAAAGATGTCCTTTTTTTCCGTCATTGTTCCGCTTCACAACAAAGCGAATTATATTGAAAATACGATTAAAAGTATACTTCAACAAAGCTTCACAGATTTTGAACTGCTCATTATAAATGACGGATCTACAGATGCAAGTGAGCAAAAAGTATTCGCTTTTAAAGATAACAGAATTAAATATTTTTCGAAAGCGAATGGAGGGGCATCTTCGGCCAGAAATTACGGAATTGAAAGGGCCCTATCAAATTACATCACTTTTATGGATGCCGATGATTATTGGTATCCTCATTTTTTAAGTGACATGTTCGAAACAATCGAACAGTTTTCAGGCCAAAAAGTTTTTGCAGCGGCCTTTGAAATTGAGACGGCCACAAGCAGGTTTCCGGCGCAATATTCTATTAAAAAAAAGGCTTCGACCCAAGTCGTTGATTATTTTGACGCGAGTTGCAAAACTTCAGTATTGTGGACATCGTGTGCTGTTTTTCACAAAAGAGTTTTTGAAGAAATTGGAGTATTCGACACTACTATAAAAAGTGGTCAGGATACCGATTTATGGATACGAATTGGATTGGATTATCCTATTGTTTTTAACTGGAAAATCTCAGCTAGATACGTCTATGACAGCCAAAGTCTTTCTAAAAAACAACTTGAAATGGATCAAAAACTAAATTTTTTAAAATTTGATACACTTGAAAAGACGAATCCCAAACTCAAAACATTTTTAGATTTAAACCGTTATGCGTTTGCGATAAAAAGCAAAATGCAAGGCAATAAAACTAACGTTGCCCATTTCAAAAAAACATTGGATTTAAAAAATCTCACAATCAAAAAAAGAATTTTGTTACAATTGCCAGCTTTTATTTTAAAAAAACTACTGTCCTTTAACTTGTTATTGGTAAAAATGGGTTGGAGCCATTCGGTCTTCAAATAAAATTAAATCACTCACTTTTTTTTCGGTAAACCCCAAACAAAGCATCATTTTCTTGAGAGCGGTTTACATAGGCGTCTTCGTCAGCAATAAGTTGATGAAGTAAATTTTTGGTTAACGCGTCTTCCGATAAAAAATTATGGGCAATATCTTTTAGCAAAATATGAAGTATTGTCCAGCCCAACTGTGTTTCTTCGACAATTTCAAAATTATCGCGCAGGGCTTGCACAAGATTGATCGAATCGGGCGCCTCAGATGGATCGTTCAGTAACATCCTGATCAGTCCAGGGCGGTAAACTTTTTTCTTAAGGTTCTTCCCATCGGCTAATTTTTTATATTGGACGGGAAGTTTGCCCAACAATTTGTTGGCTTCCTTTAATTGTGATTTGCGCCACTGCAAGCGACTGGGGCCACAAAATTCATTAACTACCACAAGTCCATTTTCATTTAATAACGGGATGATATGATTTTTTAACAGCGCGTCAATGTGGTCAAAGTGGTGCAAACTCGCATTGAATAAAATCAAGTCGAATTTTTGATTCGCAAAATCGATTTTAAAAAAATCACCACAACGATACGCAATTGTGAGATTTTGTTCGGCCGATAGTGACTTGGCCGTCGCAATGCTTCCGGCAGAAACATCGATACCAACGATTTGATTAAAAATAGCATGTTTTGCAAAATTTCTTTCATGCCCCCCTTCTCCGCAGCCAATTGAAAGTAAATTTAAGTTGCCTTTGTGTTGCAAGTAGCGCTCGAAAACATAATCTTCGTAAATCTGAGTAGGATTTCCAGCGATTTTCATATTCCAAGACCGCTTAATTTCCGGAATAATCCAAAAATCGGATACCGAAGCATAGGCATCCCACTTACTGGACACCCGGGTTTGATAAGAAAATTTAAACAATCTTGAAAAAATAAATTGAGCGCCTTTAAACTTGATTTTGTAATACACATCGATAAAATCGCCCCAAGTTAACAAAGAGGTTTCTGGTTTAAATAACATATTTATTTGGATAAAAGTTGTTGCCACTGCTTTGCAATAGACTCTAAAGATAGGTGGGCCACGCTGCCCGCTGCATTTGATTTGCAATTTTTATACAATGCGGCATCATTTACAAAGCGATTCATGGCATGAGACAAAGCGACGGCATTGTTATTCTCGATCAACAAACCGTTCTGTTCATTTGCGATGATTTCCCGCGGACCCGAGTGACAATCGACAGCAATGACAGGCGTTGCCAAAGCCAAAGATTCAATAATTACCATCGGAAATCCTTCATATTTGCTTGTTAAAGTAGTAAATAAGGCAGCCTGAACATAGGGAAAAGGATTGGTTATTTTTGGTTTAAAGATTATTTTGTCGGATAAATTCAAGTCGGCTACTTTACGTTTCAACATGACTACATCTTTTCCGTCGCCCATGATATACAAAAGAACGCCTTTTAGTGGCAATTGCGACTTTGCATATCCTGCAATCAACAACGAATAATTTTTGACATCATCTTCAATACGGCCGTAGGCTAGAATAAAATTACCTGTTACTTTCTCTTGCTTTGCCAAGAAATTGATTTGTTTGCTATCAATCGGATTGTAGATGACTAACACGTTTTTATAGTCAAATTGTTTTATTACTGCTGCTTTAATTTCATCTGAAACCGTAACTATGAATGGCGCTTGTTTGTAAATAATTTTAGCGATCCACGTAATTTTGGGGAAATATTTATCAATTTTGAAACTATGAACTACAAAAATAGTCTTCTTTGGCGGGTATACCAGTTTGGAAATGAGCAATTCTGACCAAGAGGCGCTTCGAGGTCGGTGATCAATGATATAATCAAAATTATTTTTTTTAAGATACTGTCTCAATACAAGCATTCGCTTAAATCGTCCGAAAGATGAATTGTCTTTGTTTTTTAACTTTCCTAAATTTAGTATTTCCCCTTTAAAGTCAAACTCGACCTCATCGAGCACAGTAACTACATGAACCAGATAGCCGTAATCTGACAATAATACAGACTGCAGACCGCAAGACCTTTCGGCGCCTCCGTTGGCTAAAGATCTTGTGATGATGGCAATTTTAATTTTAGCCTTATGCATTATTGTCAAATTGTAAATATATTTGCCAAATATAACAATATATGAAGATTCTACTCATAGGAGAATACAGTAGGCTGCACAATTCTTTAAAAGAAGGGTTGGTAGCTTTGGGACATACGGTGATAATCTTGGGTTTTAAAGATGGTTTTAAAGATTTTCCAGTTGATTTTCCGCTGAAAACAAAATGGAATGCCGATTTTCTAAGAAAGTTTAAATATGCTTTGCACAGGATTAGCGGCTTTAACATCAATTCGTATTTTACGTACCAACAATTCAAAAAAAACCAACATCAGTTTGTGGATTTTGATGTCGTGCAACTGATTAATGAAAACAGCTTTTATTGCGGCTATCATTTCGAAAAGAAAATTTTAAAATACTTGTTCCAAAACAACAAAAAAATATTTTTGATGTGTTGCGGGAATGATTTTTCGACAGTTCAGTTCGATTTGGCGCATCCAGAAAAGAAGTCCATTTTACAGCCATATCGCGAAGGGAAAATTAAAAAGAAGCATTTTGAAAATGTATTGAAGTTTACGACTTCCGAGTATAAAAGATTGCATGACTTTATTTACCAAAATATTACCGGGATTATAGCCTCTGACATCGATTATCATATCGCCATGCAACATGACCCAAAATACCTCGGCCTAATTCCCAATCCTATTAATACCGACAAAATCCAGTTGCAACCGCTGCAATCGTTGGATAAAATTATAATTTTTCATGGGATCAATAGTGATAATTATTTTAAAAAAGGCAATGATTATTTTGAAAAAGCGTTGGAAATCATCCGCAGAAAATATCCTGAAAAAGTAGAGATTATTACTACCCGCAGCATTCCGTATGCGCAATACATCGAAATATACAACAAATCGCACATCGTCTTGGATATGGTTTATGCGTATGATCAAGGGTACAACGCATTAGAAGCCATGGCCAAAGGCAAAGTAGTTTTCACAGGTGCGGAAGAAGAGTTTGAATCCTATTATCAACTCAAAGAAAAGGTCTGCATCAATGCCAAACCACACGTAGCCTATTTAGTAACTTTGCTTTCATTTCTAATTGAAAATCCCGAAGAAATAAAGGAAATTAGCCAAAGGGCACGTGATTTTGTCGAAAGCGAGCACGACTATATTGCCATAACAAAAAAATATCTCAACACTTGGAATCAATGATCTTTGTGTTGAGATATCATATTTTAAAAAATATACTTTCTAGTTGATGGAAGCAATTGTAGAAGACGCCACGGTTTTAGGTGCTGATATTGTTTTAGAAGTTGCAATAGCTCTAGAAACCACTATGGTTTTAGGTGCTCTAGGTCGGCTTGAATAATCTGCTGGATAAGTTTGTTTGTGTTCGTCAATGTATGCGTAAGGCTTATCTTCTGTAAATCCTTTTAGCATAACGTATTGGCCATTTTTACTAGAGTAGCCTCTTAACGATGCATCAATAGTTTCAGATTTGATCCACTCACCGTCTTGTTGGTAAATATACATTGCTATTTTTGTATCGAAATAGGCTTGAAGGTTTGGATAATAATAATAACGAACTTCAACAAAGGTAGAAGGAGCTACTTTTTGCTCTCTGATATAAATGGTATCTAACTGAACTTGCGCTTGGGTAAAATTAAAGGAAAATAACATTATTCCTAAAATGAGGTAAGTAATTTTTTTCATGATTCTGCTATTTATGTTTTGACTTATTTTCTATACATCAAAGATAAATTTAGAGGTCGTTTAAAGTTTTACAGTATTTACATAAAAGATTGTGTTATTAAAATCGTTGTCATATTTTTTTATTGGTAGGGTACGATTTGAGGTTTTGCTACCTCAAAATTCTGAAGCGTAAAATCGTATGTTTTGAAAGAATTTGTTTTAAATACTCCATCTCCGTTTCCAGGAATGGTAGGATAAAAAGAAAACGAAAACTGAAACGAACTGAAGACCAGATAATCATTACTAATAATGATGCCCACTCCAATTTGAGAATAGAGTTTGCTCCGGCTAAAACCATCTCTTGCGTTGCCAAGCATCCCCATGGTATAGCTTAAAAAAGGATTTAGACGAAAACCATACACGTTCCATGGAGAATAGCCTTGCGTTTGAAAAGTGACCAGTAATTTCTTAGTCCCAAAAAGCGTCGTCGCAGTAAAACCTCGAATACCGTTTTCGCCGTCTAAGGTAAGTTCGTCTCTGTTTGTAGCCAAACGTTTATTACCAATCGTCAATTGTGGTTTGATAAACTGTCGCAATTTCCATCGTCCTCTTCCTATTAAATTGGTAAAATAGACAGCACTAAATGCGATAGCGCTTTGTTCTGAGTTTCCATTGTGAAAAAAAGTACCATATTCTGCATTGGTGCTGAGATAGCCAAAATCAAAATATTTTCCGTACGCAAAACGGGCGCCGGCATAATACCTTCCGACGCCATTTTTATTTTGATATCCGCCAGTCAAACCATAAATCACTCCTGAGGCAATATCTTCGGTAACATTAAAATTGAGCACATTTTTGTCTTGCGTAAATTTTCTTGCCGCCACGCCAAGTCCAACTAAATAAAACGCTTCATCTGAGTAAACTCTGTAGGGATCTGTCTGCAAGTCGGGCTGTATTATATAATTTTTATGGTAATACCTAGCGCTCATAACCAAATTGGCGCCGCGAATTGCTTCTGTATTCCCGCTGAAAATCTGCACCGAATGACCTCCCCAATAATCCTGTGAGTTGTATTTATAATATTGCAATTGTTCTACCGCATTGGAATCGACCACAACTTCTTTTCGATACTGTTGGTCAACATAAATCCCGCCTGCCCAACGCGTATAAGTTGAATAAAAGGGCCGTTCGATATCAAAGAATTTACTATAATTATTCTCCAAATCGGTTTTGTAACTCAACGTTGCTTTGGTGTAACTGTGCAAGATATTCGGTATGGTGTAACTACTGCTAAACGCATCATCTTTACTCTTCAAACTCTTGCGATAGGTATTGGAAAACTCATGTCCTGTTCCGAAAAAATTCTTTTCTGTCAGCTTAAATGTTGATAGCGAGCTAGACGTAGAAAAATCAGGTACCAAACTCCAAGAATCCAAAACACGAATATATACATCTACGGAATCAGAATTTGCTGAAACCAACTCGGGGCGAATTACAACGCTGCGGATATACCGTTGGCTTCTGATCAGACGTTCCGACTCCATTATCAGCAAAGTATCCAAATAGGTGTGTTTTCTAATCAGCAATAAATTTTTAATGGCAAGTTGACGGGTTTTGTAATGAATTGCATTTGCAGCTCTTAAACCAAAACTGGTCGGTTTTTGCGTAGTATCAACTTCTGAATATCCAAAAGGATCCAGCGTTTTAATGTGAATTTTACGAATTATTTTGCATTCGAAAGCAGCTAGATTTTTCTTTTTTACAATCGACGAAGACTTCTTTTTGCGGACCTTCTTTTTAGCTATTGGCTCGAAAATTAATTTATGAATAAACGACGTGAACTTCCTTTTCTTGGAATACTTCTCGATATTGCGATACATCAGCGCCGGATCTTCCTTTTTGGGAACTTCTTGTGCCTTGCCAATTTGAAAACACAAAAGCAACAGCAGTAAAAAAATAGATCTATGACTGAAAATCATGTGTAAATTGATTATTGTTTGTTTGATAATAAAAGCATTATCCATCTTTCGATTTCAGATACTTTTCTGTCTGATGTAATTATTTTTTGTGTCTTATGGTGGCTCTTTAAATAAAAATAATAAAAGTGCTACAATACAAAACTAAAATAAACGTTATGTTTTGGTATTATTCAATTCTAACATTAACTTATAGGATTAACTTATTTTAATTAAAAACTAGGTCCCAAGCCTGCCCAAAGATAATTTTTTATCTAAACTTAACTAAATTTAAAATGAAATGGATGCTGCTAGAAAAAGCCTTGAAAACATCGAAGTTAATTTCGAAAACGTACGGCCAACGCGAAACCGGTTTGATGGAAGATCAGGATTCCGAGAGTTTTTTTTAAACGAACTAAAATCGCTTTACTATGTCGAAAAAGCACTCTTAAAGGCTTTTCCAAAGTTAATTAAAAATTCTTGTTCGTTTGAATTAATTGAGGCAATTACCATACATCAGGAAGAAACTAAACTACAATCGCTTCGTTTGGAAGATGACTTTTTGCACCGAAACGAAAATCCGGTGTTGGAACGCTGCCAAGCCATTGAAGCCCTACTTGACAATATTGACAGCATAATTGAAGATACCAAATTTGGTATGGTGCGCGACGCCGGAATCGTTCTCGGACTCTTACAAATAGAGCATTATGAAATTGCCACTTACACCACCTTAATCACTTTTGCCGAAAATCTTCAGGAAAACGAAATTGCGCAATGGTTGTTTCAAGCCTTAAATGAGGAAAAGATAGCTGAATTACGCTTGGCTAAAATTGCCAATACCATTCGATTTTATCCAGACGACAGTTCTTTTTAAGCCGAAGCAGTTTTATTTCTGTTTTTTTTTCATACTTAAGAATTTAATCTGAGACACTAATTTTAGAATCCAAACGGCGTTTAAGGCGACCGGAATATCGTCGGTCTTTTTAAACCGAATACCACTTTTTTCCATATCTGATAAATACCAACTTTACTTTGGGTAAGAAGAAACAAACCACACCATAGGATTTGGATTGCTATAAATGCCCATGTGGTGTAAGGCAATAAAATTTTTCTTCGAAGCGATAGCTATAACATGAAGAAGCAATGTCAGATTTTAAAGATACCCATTTCAATAGACGCTATGCAGCAAGACGAATCCGATCACGCCGTATCGCATCACTTCTTCAAAACCCCTAAAAGATGGGTTTTAATAGTGCTTTTTAATTATCGCATCGCGGGTTTGCGCTAATCGAGTAAGTTGTCAATCTATTCGTCCGGATTTTTTTTGCGCTATGTTGCCTTTGCATTTGCGGATAGTTGACTGCGATTTAGACGTTAAAAATAGGTTAATTGGGAGAATAAATGAAAGGAGCACTGGTTCAATGCGTAAATTTAAAATTAGAAATTACTTTTCTTTTTTAGTATCCTTTAATAAATTTATATCATGAAAAAATATTTCCTAGTCATCATCGCGCTATTTGCTTGTAGTTATTTTGCCGCTGCACAAGAAACCATCAAAAGTGATCCTAACGAAGACGCCCAAGACAAAATACAACAGGAAGCTCCTCGACCTGCACAAGCCCGCATGGAACGAGCTGCAAAAGTAGCTGCTGAAAGAGAAGAGCAAAATAAAAAACAAAAAGCAGCACGGCAAAATCAAATTGAAAAACAGCAAGCTGAAAAAGATAGAGTGTTCAATGAAAAGGCTAAGAACAAAGCTGCTATGCGAACCAAAGGAAAACTAAATCCTGAGCAATAACATCAATATAATATTTGAAAAAAGTCGCATTAATTTTAGTGCGATTTTTTTTTGTTTTGAAAATTATATCAGCAATAACAATTGTCTTCTCGGGAATTTTTAGATATTTGTTTTAGTTAAAATTAAAAATCATGAAAAATCATTTTTTTGCAATCTTGACCAGTTGGATGGCGATATTGCAAGTAAACGCTCAGTTGAAAGAAATAATGTACAAAGAAGGGGATCAGAAATTAATAGGATTTGTATCGGTTCCCAAAAATTTTAATAAAGACAGACCAGGCATTTTGATTCTTCCAGCTTGGAACGGCATTGATAACCATGCTAAAGAGTCGGCTACAAAGCTTTCCGATTTGGGCTATTATGCATTCGTCGCTGATATTTATGGTGAAGGCAACTATCCTCATAATAGCCTAGAAGCCGCAGAACGAGCTGGTTATTATAAAAAAAATTACCTCCAGTATCAGACCCGCATTAGATTAGCCTTAGAACAATTGATTAAATCGGGCGCGAATCCTGATAAAATCGTAGTCATGGGCTATTGTTTTGGAGGAACAGGGGCGTTAGAGGCCGCTAGAGGAAATTTGCCTATAAACGGTGTGGTTTCTTTCCATGGTGGCCTAGGCAAAGATGCTTCCCGAACACCAAATACATTTAGCGCAAAAATTTTAGTTTGTCATGGCGCCGACGATCCTTATGTACCACAAGAAGAAGTACTTAGTTTTCAAAAAGAAATGCGCGATGCCAAAGCCGATTGGCAAATGAATTATTATGCCAATGCCGTGCACTCCTTTACCGATAGTAAGGCCGGAAACGACAATTCGAAAGGAGCGGCCTATAATGAAAAAGCAGACCAACGTTCTTGGAAACAATTTCTGCTTTTTCTTAAAGAGGTGCTGTAAGTCGAATTCGCGACAATTTATCGAACGACGATTTTGGCTCCCTGATCAAAACATTATCGCCAATGAAAATTTGTATTAGGCGTTTTAAAAAATAAACGATCAAGTCGTCATTAGAAAGCAACTATTTAAACTGGCTCCCAAGACCATTTTCATCAATAATATTTATTTTCTTTGGGTTTATTGTATGATCAGTTGCATTACTTTTAAGCCTGAGTTTATTTGCAATTGTTACTTTTATTAATCTTCTTTACATCAACATGAAAAAAAATATTGTTCTCTGTCTTTTCACTGTGCTAATTCTGAGTTGTGCTTCCAGAAGAGAAGCCGCTTCGACTATCGCCACTAGTTATATGAATAGCATTACAGCTGGTGATTTAAAAACCCATTTAACTATTGTGGCTTCCGATGAAATGGAAGGCAGAGACACGGGCAGTAAGGGACAAAAAACCGCCGGGAATTATCTTATTTCGCAATATAAAAAAAATGGTATTCCGTTTCCAAAAGGAGCTGTCGATTATTATCAAAAAGTGCCAGCCCAATTTATGAACCAGAAGTATGATGAAAAATTACCCGACTCCGAAAACATTTGGGCTTTTATCGAAGGCTCAGAAAAACCAAATGAAATTGTAGTGGTTTCAGCACATTACGATCATGTGGGCATCAAAAATGGCGAAATTTACAATGGTGCCGACGATGATGGATCTGGAACGGTGGCTTTACTCGAGATAGGTCAGGCATTTGCCAAAGCTAAAAAAGAAGGCCATGGTCCGAAACGTTCTATCCTAATCCTGCATATGACTGGAGAAGAACACGGCCTTCACGGGTCGCGATTTTATGCTGAAAACCCGTTGTTTCCGCTAGCCAATACGATTACCGATGTGAATATTGACATGATTGGACGCCGCGATGAATTTCACACTGATTCCAATTATGTGTATCTCATTGGTTCCGATTATCTTTCCACAGATTTATTTAATCTCTGCGAAGAGGTTAATCAAAAGTATGTTCACCTCAACATCGATTACAAATACAACGATAGAAAAGATCCCAATCGTTTTTATTACCGTTCCGATCATTATAATTTTGCCAAAAATGGCATTCCATCTGTATTTCTTTTCAACGGAACCCATGCCGATTACCACAAACCTACTGATAAGGTAGCCAAAATAGAATTTGACGCACTTGCCAAAAGAACACAATATGCGTTTGTTATAGCTTGGGAGTTGGCCAACCGCCAAAACCGTCCTGTTGTTGATAAAGATGGAAAATAATAACTTATCATTAAGTTAACAATAATTTGACTTTAAATCAATGGCATAAACTTATTTTTACGCCGAGTTAAAGGTTGAAAATTTTGGATTTAGTTAGTACCTAAAAGGTTTGTGCTCCATTACACAAACCTTTTTTTTGTTTATGAGTGCTACTGAAAAAGCGCAATACAAAAAAAGCCCCGAGTTTCCTCGAAGCTTTTACGTTCTGGGTGGCTGACCGGGCTCGAACCGGCGACCCTCGGCACCACAAACCAATACTCTAACCAACTGAGCTACAACCACCATTTTTAACGAGTGCAAATGTATTGCAAAAGTTTTATTATACAAAGAAATATTTTAAAAAATTAAATCAAATCTCCTAAACAATTGATGCCCAAATACCTCTCTGCGGTGAATCCTTCCGCATAGTCAGTACCGATCAATCGGCCTAAATCTTGTGCCCGATAGTGCAAACTTTCTAGAAAGTTTTTAGTTGCAATTGGCGTTTCAGGCTCTTTAGAATT
>JACMOK010000116.1 GCA_014378065.1 Flavobacterium sp. | reverse complement strand
GTCTGAGAAGCAGTAGAACTATTTCCACAAGTGTCAGTTGCTGTCCAAGTTCTGGTTATGCTATACGCGCCGGCACAAGTACCTTGCGTAGTCACATCAGCGGAAGTCAACGTGAAAGTTGAACCACACGCATCTGTTGCAGTAGCTTGAGTAAACTCAGGGCTTGCAGGACAAGAGATCGTTGCAGTGGCAGGCAATGCAGCAATGACAGGAGCCGTAGTATCTTGTACGTTGATAGTTTGCGAGGCGTTTGAGATATTTCCACAGGCATCCGTAGCTGTCCATGTTCTTATTACAGAATACGATCCTGCACAGGCACCCGGGGTTGTTACGTCATTAGAAGTCAATGTGAAAGACGATCCGCATGCATCAGTAGCAGTAGCCAGTGTAAATTGTGGCGCAGCCGGACAAGAAATTGTCGATGTTGCAGGCAATGCAGCAATGACAGGAGCCGCAGTATCTTGTACATTTATAGTTTGTGAGGCATGTGAAATATTTCCGCAAGCGTCAGTTGCTGTCCATGTCCTTGTTACCGAATAAGATCCAGCGCAGGCACCCGGCGTAGTCACATCGGCCGAAGTCAATGTGAACAAAGATCCGCATGCGTCTGTTGCGGTAGCTTGTGCAAATACCGGCGTGGCAGGACAAGAAATAGTTGATGGTTCAGGCAACCAGGCAATAACAGGCGCCGTTGTATCCTGCACATTTATTGTTTGGAAAGCTGTGGATATATTACCACATGTATCTGTAGCGGTCCATGTTCTTGTTATAGAAAAGGCACCGGCACATGCGCCCGGATTTGTCACATCAACCGAAGTCAAAGTGAAGGAAGATCCGCATGCATCTGTAGCAGTAGCTTGGGTAAACTGAGGCGTTTCACTACATGAGATTGTTGAAGGTGCAGGAAGCGCGGCAATAATCGGCGCTGTATTGTCGCGAACATTTATTATTTGCGAGGCTTGCGAGGTGTTTCCACAAGCGTCAGTTGCAGTCCATGTGCGTGTTACAGAATAAGCACCTGCACAAGCACCGGGTGTAGTTATATCAGCTGAAGTCAATGTAAATGTAGAACCGCACGCATCAGTTGCAATAGCTTGAGTAAATCCTGGAGTTGCCGGACAAGAGATTGTTGATGGAGCCGGCAAAGCTGTAATGACAGGCGCCGTAGTATCTTGTACGTTAATAGTTTGCGAGGCGTTTGAGATATTTCCACAGGCATCCGTAGCGATCCATCTTCTTGTAATAGAATATGATCCTGCACAGGCAGCCGGGGTTGTTACGTCATTAGAAGTCAATGTAAAAAACGATCCACATGCATCAGTAGCAGTAGCCTGTGTAAATTGAGGCGTAGCAGGACAAGAGATGGTCGATGTTGCTGGCAAAGGTGCAATTACTGGAGCCACGGTATCTTTTACATAAATTGTCTGAGATGCCGTCGCCGCATTTCCACAAGCATCAATAGAAGTCCATGTCCTTGTAACTGAATAAGTTCCTGCGCATGCGCCGGTAGTTGTAACATCCACAAAGGTTAGTACGGGGAAATTGTCGCAACTGTCTATTGCTTTAGCAGCATCAAAAGTTGGGACAGCTGGACAAGAAATTGTATAAGAAGCAGTAAAAGGAACAAAAACTGGTGGCTGAGTGTCTTCCACTCTTATAGTCTGTACTGCAGTACCAACATTGTTACACGCATCAGTAACCCTGAAAGTACGCGTTACAATTTTAGGACAGGTACCACTTTCGCTATCTTGGTATGTGATACTCAAAATAGTTGAAGCATCAAGATAACTTCCTCCAAGCTGAGTGAAAACTGCTGTAGAAATTGTAGTCTGTGATGCTGAGAAAGCTGGCAATCCGGCAGAAGCCAATGCAGCGCTGTTACATCCTTGTATTGTCATGTTTGCGGGAGCAGTAACAATTGGGTTTGTTGAATCTCCACCGTTAACAATTACCTGTAGTGTCTTTTGACATGTAAAATTATCAGTTACCGTCACAGTGTATGTTCCTGCAGCCAATCCCGAAATATCTTGAGAAGTGGCACCATTGTTCCATAAATAGGTATATGCCGGAGTACCGCCTGAAACGGTCAAATCTATAGATCCAGTGCCGCCACCTTGGCAACTAACATGCGTTGGAACCGCATTAAGCATAATTTCGGTCGGTGAATTGATGACAACGCTAAACGTGTTTGTCAATCCTTGGGTGTCAGTGACTTTTAATTTTGCTGTGTTTAGCGTTGTAGTATACGTGAAAGTTGGATTTGCAACGGTTGAATCGACCGTTCCGTTATTGTCGAAGTCCCATGCAAACGAGTATGGGGCAATTCCACCATTTGTTGTAGAGGTAAAATTGACTGTAGTGTTGTTTCCTACACGGCATGCTTTGTAAATAAATTGTACGGCAAGCGGTTTTGAAATGATTGTTCCTACCGGCAATTCACATTGTGAAGTTGAATACGTCGCGCAGTTATATGAGACCAGTTGGGTATTTGATCCACCACTTCTCCAAACGACAAGCATCTTGGCTAAAGACAATTCTTGTCCGCAAGTCCATAAAAACGGACCGTAAATCTGCTTCGCACCAACGCCAGGTGGAATATCTCCAAGATAAGCATTGATAGGAATCAAGGTTGTACCAATCATCAAATCGGCGAACAGTCGCCCGTTATTTGGGGTATTGTTTCCATTTGACGTATAATTCAAAACCACATACACCATCTGAGTGTTCCCTATGGTACACGTTGAATTTGTTAGTGGTGCTCCCTGTGGTGAGGTCAACGTCAAATACACATTGTTTAAAGTAAAGTTGTTTGACGTGCAGTTGAAGACATCCAAATAATAATTTGGTGAAGATCCACAAAGCCTGAGATCGGGATGCTGGGCATCAAATTGCGAATACAAATTACCAACGAACATCAAGCAGGCCAGTAATAGAAAAGTAATTTTTGATTTCATACGAATAAATTTAGTAGAATATTTTTTTAAATTTTGGTATAGGGCAATCTTTAATCTTTGGGGCATTTAATAGTTAGGTTGTATTTGGGACTTATTATTATCGGTGCTAAATTACTTACATAAACTCTTTTCCAATCATTTTTTCTACCAACAACCTGAAAACTCGTTAAACTGACATTATTTAATAAAATGGGTGCTTTTTTTAACATTACTATATTTTTTTTAACTTGATTTTTAACATATTAGCATCAAAATGAGCCCACAATAAGCGTAAAATTTCTAGCTTTTTAAAACTGATATGCTGCTTTAACAATTCAAAACTAAAATTTAAAATACAATCCACCAAAAAAAATATCGATTAAAAGCAAAAATAACAGATTAAATGCATTTTATACTATATATTGAAAGTTAAGTATTACAAAAAATTGATCAAATAAATTACTGAAGAAAATTCGCGTTACTAATTTTCTTATAAAAATTTTAAAAAGATGTATTTTTAAACAAATGGAACGAAGTCCAATGTATTTTTTAACAGTTTTGCGAAGGCTTTGTACTATAAATTAAAATGAAAACTAATTTTTAAATTAAAAGTAAAGATGTGACGCTCCAATTTTTGTACATTGTATTCAACATAAAAAATTCCGAGCGATGAAAAATTTAATACTCATCAGACATGCCAAGTCAAATTGGGACGCGCCTTTAAAGGATGTCGAGCGCCCTTTGGATCGAAGGGGAATTTCTGATGCTCATTTGGTGGCTTCAAACTGCGCTTCGTTGCTTCCTAAAATATTTGTCATTTTTTGTAGCGTTGCAAAAAGGGCCTCCGAAACTGCTTTAATCTTCTCGCAGACTATTTCTTATCCCGTAGAAAATATTGTTTACAAACAGGAACTGTATACTTTCGATGCTGAACTACTTGAAAAAGCAGTACGAACATTCAATAATGATTATGATAATGTTATTCTTTTTGGACATAACGAGGCCATTACAAATTTTGTTAATAAATTTGGAGACGTTTTTATTGATAATGTTCCGACGTCAGGTTTTGTATCTCTTCAATTTGATGCCATTTCTTGGGAATCCATCGATAAAGGCAAAACAATCAAATTCCTATTTCCAAAAGATCTAAAATAAATACATGTCGGATAACAAATATATTGACCGCGAAAAAAGCTGGTTGGGTTTTAATGCCAGAGTGTTACAAGAAGCAGGAGATGACGCAGTTCCTTTACTTGACAGATTGCGTTTTTTAGGAATCTTTTCTAACAATCTGGATGAATTCTTTAGGGTGCGTTTCGCTGCAATCCGAAGATTAAGTTTATCGGGAATCTCGGGTGAAAAAGTTCTCGGCGGTGTCAGCGCAAAACAATTGCTCAAAGAAATTACACAAATTGTCATCCAGCAACAGTCAGAAAGCCTTCGTATTCTCAGCATCATTGAGAAAAAACTCGAAATCGAAAATATCTTTATGATCAATGAAAAGGAAATTTCTGCTGAACAAGAAGATTTTATCAAAGATTTTTTTATCCAGAAAGTGAGTCCTGCGTTGGTGACTATTATCTTAAACGACCTGGCCGAATTCCCGTTATTAAAAGATACTTCAGGATATTTAGCGGTCAAACTAGTAATGAAAGCCGGAAAGCAGACAAAATCAATATTGAACATTGTAAAGCCAAAGCAAGAAATTCGGTATGCGGTTATTGAAATTCCGAAGACCATCAATCGCTTTGTGGTGCTTCCTACCGCCACCGAAAAAAACTACATTATTCTTTTAGATGATGTGATCCGCCATAACCTGAGCAGCATTTTTAATATTTTTGATTATGAGAAAGTAACCGCCCACATGATTAAAATCACTCGAGATGCGCAATTGGAGATCGACAGTGATTTGAGTAAAAGCATGCTCGAGAAAATTGCCACAAGCGTAAAAGACAGAAGAATCGGTGAGCCTGTTCGTTTCGTTTACGACCAGCAAATTGATAAAGACACCCTCAAATTTTTTCTGACCAAAATGCATATTGAAACCAACGATAGCATTATTCCTGGCGGCCGATACCACAACAGAAGAGATTATATGAATTTTCCAAATCTGGGAAGATTTGATTTGCTGTATAAAACCAACGAACCTTTACCGGTGCCAAACCTCAGTTTAGACGGAAGCATACTGGATAAAATTAGCAAACAAGATTTTCTTATCAATGCCCCGTATCAATCCTTTTCTTATTTAATTAAGTTTTTGCGAGAAGCCGCGCTTGATCCAAAAGTGACTACCATCAAAATTACGTTGTACCGTTTGGCAAAAAATTCCCAAATAATCAGTTCCTTAATCAATGCTGCAAAAAACGGAAAGAAAGTGACAGTTCAGATCGAACTCCAAGCCCGATTTGATGAAGCCAGTAATATTTCCTACGCAGAGCAAATGCAAACCGAAGGGATCAATTTAATTTTTGGAATCAAAGGCCTCAAAGTGCATAGTAAAATTTGTGTCATTGAGAGAATTGAAGAAGGCAAACTAAAACGCTACGGCCTTGTTTCTACAGGTAATTTTAATGAAGCAACTGCTAAAATTTATACTGATGTAACGCTGTTTACCTGCCACCAGCAAATATTAAAAGATATCGATAAAGTATTTGATTTCTTTGATGTTAATTTTAGGGTACACCGTTACAAACATTTGATTGTCTCACCACATTATACAAGAAACCGATTCTACAAATTAATCGATCGCGAGATCAACAATGCCATTTTGGGAAACGAAGCTTACATCAAACTAAAAATGAACAGCCTATCGGATTTTGCGATGATTGACAAACTCTATGAGGCGAGTCGGGCAGGGGTTAAAATTCAATTGCAGATTCGTGGTATTTGTTCGTTGATTCCCGGAATAAAAGGCATGAGCGAAAATATTGAAGCCATTAGCATCGTTGATAATTATCTAGAACATTCCCGAATTTTCATTTTTGCCAACAAAGGTGAACCAGAAGCTTACATCTCATCAGCAGATTTCATGACCAGGAATCTTGACGGTCGGGTCGAAGTCACTTGCCCGATATATGATCCCGAAATCAAAAAAGAAATCATTGATGCCTTTAACATCGGTTGGAAAGGAAACGTCAAAGCGCGTTTCCATTCAGAAAAACTAGACAATAAATACCGAGTTCGCGGTCAGAATCCAATTTTCAGAGCGCAGCTCGAAACCTATAATTACTATAAAAACCGTTTTGTAGAAGCTACAAGCCACACTGAAACCTCAGATCCAAAATGATTACTATAAAAAAATATGCCGCCATTGATATTGGTTCCAATGCCATGCGACTTTTAGTAGCCAATATCATTGAAGAAAAAGGCAAAGAAACTCATTTTAGCAAGAGCGCCTTAGTGCGACTCCCGGTGCGTTTGGGCCAGGATGCTTTTACTGTTGGAGAGATTTCAGAAGAAAGCATTGAACGAATGGTGGACGCGATGAAAGCCTATCAATTGCTGATGAAAGTGCATAAGGTAGAAAAATATCGCGCCTTAGCCACTTCTGCAATGCGGGAGGCAGACAACGGAAAGGAAGTGATTCAAATTATTAAAGAGAAATCTGGAATTGATATCGAAATCATTGACGGAAAAACCGAGGCGGCCATTATTGCCTCAACCGATTTGCATTACCTTTTAAAAACCGAACAGACCTATTTGTATGTGGATGTAGGCGGCGGAAGTACCGAATTTTCTTTGTTTTCTAACGGAAGTATGATTGCCTCAAAATCTTTTAAAATTGGAACGGTCCGACTTTTAAACGACATGGTCAACGAATTGGTTTGGCATGAGATTGAAAAATGGATTAAAACCTTCACCAAGGAATTTGATTCGGTTACCCTGATTGGTTCTGGAGGAAACATCAATAAGTTGTTCAAAATGTCAGGAAAACAGCAGGACAAGCCGCTAACATATTCTTATGTTCACAAAAGATATACCTTTTTAAATGCTTTGACATACGAACAACGTGTGTCGGAATTGGGCCTGAATCCCGATCGGGCAGACGTAATTGTTCTGGCCACCAAAATTTACCTCAACGCTATGAAATGGAGTGGCGCCCGCCATATTTACGTTCCAAAAATAGGATTGTCTGACGGAATTATCAAGGCAATGTATTACGGGAAAATTTAGCTGGGTATCTTCGGCGATACATTATTTTTTTCCAGGTTATAGATCCAAATCAAATGTTTTTCGCAGTAATTCCAAACTGGGATTGATCTGATTGAGTCGGTTGAATTTATCTTGGCTCGTAAAAGCAAATTTATTTTCTACACTTTCATTTACTACCACCTGTATGGCAATATCATGGTTGTACAAATGCCCTTTCAGGTGCCCCAACAATCCGTAAATTTCTGATTCAAAATCGATTTTTGATCCTTCATTGGGCAGTTCAATAGTAATTTTGGTTCCGTTTAAAACGGGATCATTGATCAATAAAAGCGATTCCATAATCTTAAATCCTTTATCCCCGAGCTTTTGGGCGTATTTGTTCCAGTGCAACAGCATGTCGGTTTCTGTAAATGGTTCCGTAGGCAATTGAACAGTTTCTTTTACCAGTGCATTATTGCTTTGTTGCAATTCTCTTTTGGCACGGATGCTGGCTAAAGAAAGTGCCGATACTTGTGGCGCTGCAGTTGCAAAATTTTCGGCCATAGTAGTCAAAATTGTAGGCTCTAGCACTAGTTTTGTATCTGAGGCTTGAATCGCTTCCACTATTGAAACGGCCACAATTTCTGGAGATTCTACCGCCAATTCTAACACGCGCCCGTAAAAATGTTTTGGTGGAATTATATAGCCGTCAACTTTTTTTTTTCTCCATCAAAAGTGATGGAGGTCAATTGCATTAAACAAAGTTCGACCAACAACCGCTGGTTTTGCGATACTTTATATTTTAAATCACAATCATTGGCAATCTCGATTCCTTTGAGTAAAAACGCGTGTGACGTTTTTTGCGCTTGTAACCCATATAATTTTTGTGCCTGTTCGCCTGCTTCTAGCAACGACAGGGTGGAGGGGGTTTTGCTCACCAGCAAATCTCTAAAATGCGAAGCGAGCCCGGACACAAAATGATGGCCGTCAAAACCTTTAGAAAGAATTTCATTATACGCCATCAAAACTTCGGGAATTTTATTTTCAAGAAGTAAATCGGTCACAGCGATATATGTTTCGTAATCTAAAACATTTAGGTTTTCGGTCACGGCCTGACGCGTCAAATTGTTACCACAATACGAAACGACGCGGTCAAAAATAGAGAGGGCATCGCGCATTGCGCCATCGGCTTTCTGGGCAATAATATGCAGCGCATCGTCTTCATAAATTACGCCTTGACTTTGTGCCACTTCGGCCAAATGTTCTTTGGCATCTTTGACGGTGATGCGTTTAAAATCAAAAATCTGGCAACGTGACAATATCGTCGGAATAATTTTGTGTTTTTCAGTAGTGGCCAAAATAAAAATAGCGTGCTTCGGCGGTTCTTCAAGGGTTTTTAAAAAAGCATTGAAAGCCGCAGAAGAGAGCATGTGCACCTCGTCTATAATATAAACTTTATATTGTCCGGTTTGCGGCGGAATTCGAACCTGATCGATCAAACTGCGAATGTCATCTACCGAATTGTTCGAAGCCGCATCGAGTTCAAACACATTAAAAGCAAAATCTTCATTCGGATCGTCGTAACCGGGCTGGTTAATTTTACGGGCAAGAATACGAGCACAAGTTGTTTTTCCCACACCTCGGGGGCCGGTAAACAATAGGGCAGAAGCCAAGTGGTTGGTTTCTATGGCGTTAAGTAAAGTATTGGTAATGGCTTTTTGTCCGACGACATCCTTAAAAGTTTGTGGACGGTATTTACGGGCCGATACGACAAATTGTTCCATAGATTTTTGTTGGAGCACAAATATAGGTTTTTTGTTGATTTCTTGATTCTGTATTGTTGTAATTTGAAGAAAACTTTTCCACAAAAAAACCAAAGCCATTTGCTATTTGTAGTAATAGCCCGGATAGCAACGGCATCCTTTTTATTCGTTTTTTAAAACGGATAAAAAGATACAGTGAATAGCTGGAAAAGGCTACAAAAAATTAAGCGATAACTTCAGCGATAGTCTCGTGATCAAGCAACTGAATTAAGGATTCTTCTTCGGGATTCAATTTTGAAGCAGTATTTTTTGGGGTATAATTCCAAATGGATCCGCTTTCAAACGCGGCGATAACGTTGGGATGTACGTAATATTTTTTACAAACGGTCCGCGTATTTCCGAGTTTAGACGCAACTTCGTCTAAAACTTCTATAATTTTTTTCTTTAATTCCGAGGGCGTCTCAGGAACGGGTAATTTTTGAAAAGCATCCAGCGCATTTACACTTCCTGCCCATGCCCTAAAATCTTTTGCGGTAAAATCTTCGCTCGTGATCTCTTTGAGATAATTATTTATATCGGCAGAGCCAATCGCATGTTGGTTACCATCATCATCGTAATATTGGAACAAATCCTGACCAGGAATTTCTTTGCACTTTTTTACCAATTGTGCCAATTTTTTACTTTGAAGACTTATTTTGTGTTTGATGCCTTTTTTGCCGATAAAGTCAAAGTAAATCTTTGCGTTGTCAAATTTGACATGCTTATCCTGCATCGTAGTCAGACCAAAAGAACCATATAATTTTTTATAGGCATCATTGCCAATTCGGATATTGGTCAGTTCAATTAGTTTTACCACTAGTGCGACTACTTTTTCATAAGGCAGCCCTTTTCGATTGAGATCGGTTTCGACTTGTTGGCGAATTAAAGGCAAGTTGTTGGCAAAACTGCGCAGGCGATGAAACTTCGACTGGTTTCTGATTTTATTCCATTGAGGATGGTAGCGGTACTGTTTTCGACCTTTGGCATCAATTCCGGTGGCTTGGAGATGGCCATTGTCGTAGGGCGAAATCCAGACATTTTCCCATGCGGGCGGAATGACCAATTTTTGGATGCGTTGCAGCGTAATTTTGTCGCGGACAATTTTTTTTTCGTGGTTGATAAAAGTAAAACTGGCATTTTTTTTTTGACGGTAGTAACCGACGTTTACGTTCATTACATATCGAAGGCCTACCGCCTTGGCCGTTGTTTTTGGATCACGACCAATTTTTTCGAGTTTTGAAAGTAAGCGATTCATGCGAGTTCAAAATTACTTAGATTGCAATTCGTCTTTTCTGCCTTTGATGCTGAGTTCATTTAGAACCATCGCGGCGCTGTTATCCGTAAAAGCAGAAAGGCCCGCCACGAAAACGCCTTTTTCACCGGTGCTTGATTTAATTCCGAAAACCATGGCTTCATCTCCCGGGTCTGATTCTCCTTCATAGCGATATATCTTGACAATTTCAAAATCGTGGGGACTGTTGATGATGCGGCCTTCTTGAATATTAAAATCCACCGTAAAGCCTTTTTCTGCTAATTCATCTAAAGCTTTGGATACTGTGGCGTAGTGATACATTTGACGTTCCATGATATTTTTTTTTGTTTGTTACTTTTTAATTTAAAATTAGACGTTAGCGTTCAGAATAACTTATAAAATTAGTACAGAAAGTTATAAAATTATAGATCGGGTCAAATCGGTATTTTATTGTAAGTTTGCACCGCAGACCGCCTTATCGTCGTTCATTTTATATGAAGGGAGGAAAGTCCGGACACCATAGGGAAGCATAGCGGATAACATCCGTCGTTCCGAGTAATCGGGAAAGGACAAGTGCAACAGAAAGCAGGTACAGGTCAAGCTGTAGTGAAACCAGGTAAACTCTATGCGGTGAAATTTCAAGTATATCAGCAGTTAAGGGCTTCTCGTCCGTTGTTGAAGGGTAGAAAGATGGATTCCGTGAGCAATTGCGGAACTAGATAAATGATAAGGGTTTCGAGCAATCGAGATACAGAATCCGGCTTACAGGTCTGCTTTTTTTTACAATGATGTTTGATGCGTTCGTCATTTTCAATCCGTTTTTCTCCAAAACCAAAAAATTAATTGGATGTCAGGGTCGCCCCAAACGAACCTGATTGGAAACGGCTTGGCCAGAGTTGTAATTTCGATAAATGGAAAATGATTTAATAAACCGCTTTTTAAATCAGCCGAAGCGCCCGCTGATTTTAACAGTTATTCTTCTTCAGAGTCTTCCTCTTCAGAGTCTTCCTCTTTTAACGTATCGTCGCTCCGGTTAATCTCGAAAAAAGAAAAAATAGAACCGCCATAACTTTTCTTAAACGAGAAATGAATCAAGTGATCGAGCTTGGTATATTTAGAATGTTCAATGATCATCATGCCATCTGCTTCGAGCAACTCCTTTTTAAAAACAGATAAAACGATGGTGTCAAAAATTTTCTGGTCTAGCGCGTAAGGCGGATCGGCAAAAATAATATCGTAGGTGGCTTTGCATTTTTCAATGTACTGTAAGACATCACTTTTAATCGCAGCGATGTTGAAATCAAATTCGGTAGCGGTCTGCTTAATGAATTTTACACAACCCATATCGCCATCGACACTGGTAATATTATTACTGCCACGAGACGCAAATTCGTAGCTGATATTTCCGGTTCCTGAAAACAAATCAAGCACTTTCAGGCCTTCAAAATTAAAATGATTGTTCAATACGTTAAACAACGCTTCCTTACTCATGTCGGTAGTAGGACGAACGGGAAGGTTTTTAGGCGGTGCGATGCGGCGTCCTTTATATGTTCCGGAAATGATTCTCACGATTGGAAAAGGATAAAATGTTTGCGATGCTCCGCACTCGAAAAAGGGTTGTTTAGTTGCAGATCACTCACGTCAAAAAGAGAAACATTTCGAATATATTTATACGCTATTTTAAAAAAAGCATCCTCTTCGTTGATGTCACCCAAAAATTCTAATTTGAGGGTTTCGGGATTCAAATTGAGTTGTTCGGCGGTAAACAATAAGTAATAAATCAGATCCTCCGGGGTTTTGTAGTCGAACGAATTGAATAAAAGTAAATTTTGATTCTGTACAATGATAATTTCAAAATGCTGTGCATTCATGTGCACAAACATCTTTTTGTCATCAACATTTTTAGACAAGTCCAATAACTTAGAAACTAAAATGGTATTGGCATGTTTGTAAGTGAATGTTCCAAATTCGTCCACAAAGAAATTATTGATGTTGACGTAAGGAATATAAACTGTATTCATTTGGTAGGGTGCAATCTCATCTGAAGCAAAAAAATCAGTTTCAAAAACCTTCGTATTGTATTGTAAGTAACTGCCTAAAAACTGTTCGTCAAAAAGCGCTGTAGGAACAAATGTCGAGAGGTTGTTGTCGTGCAACACTACAATTTCATCATAACTTTCTTGGAGCGCCTGGTGTTGTTTGATAGCAGAAGCATAGCGGTCTTCAATTTTTTTTGATGGATCGCTAGTATCAAATGCAATTTCGTTGAAAGAAAGCAAGGTGTGATTCAAAGTGTCTGAACAACTAAAAGCCAATCCGTTTAAAGACACTCTGATGGAGAGCTTTCGGTATTTCTTATCGGTAATATTGGCGGGATTGACTAGCATAGTATTGATCGCGTTGATAAAATCTTGAAAATCGAATCGGACAAACTTACAATTTTTTTAAATGACTATAAATCTTTTATGCAAACTTTCCAATTACCGCGCTTCAACTTTGCAAAAAACTTTGCGTACTTTGCGGTGATAAAATTCCGACATGAGTTCTAGTTCTTTTTATAGCATGCTGACGCGAAATTTTCCGTTTCAGCCTACGCACAAGCAGGATATTTTTTTTCAGCAAATCGCAGCATTCATTACCAATAACAATAACGATGAGATTTTTGTGTTGAAAGGTTATGCTGGTACAGGAAAAACAACCGTGATATCCACAATTGTCAATAATCTCCAGGAAATCAATAAAAAGTATGTACTGCTTGCCCCGACTGGGCGTGCGGCGAAAGTCATAGCCAATTACGCTCAAAAACCAGCTTTTACGATCCATAAGAAAATTTATTTCCCTAAGAAAAACTCGAACGGCGGCCTCAGTTTTACCTTGCAGCAAAACAAGCATAAGAATACTTTTTTTATCGTTGACGAAGCCTCAATGATTTCAAATACCAACACAGAAAGCAAACTTTATGAAAACGGTTCGCTGCTAGACGATTTGATTTCTTACATCTATTCTGGAACCAATTGCAAAATGATCCTGTTGGGCGACACAGCGCAATTGCCACCGGTTAACCTTGATATTTCGCCTGCTTTAGACATTAAAACACTTGGTATGCATTACAATAAAGAAGTCCAGCATATCGAACTCGACGAAGTGATGCGGCAGGAAGAAAATTCAGGCATCCTTTTTAATGCCACACAATTGCGCGAATTGCTCAAAGATGATTTTTTGGATGACTTTCGGTTTGACGTCAAAAATTTTAAAGATATTGTCCGGCTTTCTGATGGTTATGATATTCAGGATGCGATCAACTGGGCTTATAGCAACTACAGTATTGAAGACACCGCGTTTATCGTGCGATCTAACAAAAGGGCCAACCAATACAACCAGCAGATCCGGTCTAAAATTCTAGACAAAGAGAGCGAACTTTCGGCAGGAGATTATTTGATGGTCGTAAAAAATAATTACTTTTGGCTAAAGGAAAACGATGATGCGGGTTTTATTGCCAACGGCGATATAGTTGAAGTATTGCAAATATTTAATATAAAGGAATTGTATGGATTTCAGTTTGCGAATGTCAAAATTAGGATGGTCGATTACCCCAACCAACGGCCTTTCGAAACTGTTTTTTTGCTCAATACGATTGCTAGTGAATCGCCGTCGCTGACGTTTGAAGAATCCAATAGATTGTATGAAGAGGTGATGAAAGATTATGAAAATGAAAGTTCAAAATACAAGAAATTCCAAAAAGTTAAGGAAAATGAATACTTCAATGCGTTACAAGTGAAATTTTCATATGCCATCACTTGTCACAAATCGCAAGGCGGACAATGGAATACGGTTTTCATCGAGCAACCGTATTTGCCAGATGGGATCAACAGAGATTACATTCGTTGGTTGTATACTGCCGTCACTAGAGCAAAGGACAAATTGTACTTGATCGGATTTAAAGACGAGAATTTTACAGAATAGCGATAATTTCAACTGCAAACAAATGAAAAACTGGGTGGTATTTGCTTTGATTTCGATGTTTTTTGCCGGACTTACCTCGGTCATTGCCAAAATGGGATTAAAGAATGTAAGCAGCGATACTGGCTTGGCCGTTCGGACGATTTCTGTAGTACTTGTTGTGGCAATCAATGCCTTTTTCTTCCAGTCTGCAAAAGACTTTAAGAATCTTTCAGGTAACGATATACTAATTTTAAGTATTTCAGGAATTACTGCCGGACTCTCCTGGATCTTCTACTTTCGAGCCGTGAAATTAGGAGCCGTTTCTCAAGTAGCTTTAATCGATAAAGGCAGCATTGTAATTACTGTTTTACTTTCCTTGGTTATTCTTCATGAAGCCTTTACATGGAAAATGGCCGTGGGTGGCGCCTTAATTATTGCTGGTCTTTTAATACTTACCTTAAAATAATTTCTGATATGAAAATCATCGCTGTCATTCCTGCCCGTTATGCTTCAACCCGATTTCCGGGGAAACTTATGCAAGATTTGGGTGGCAAAACCGTGATAGTTAGAACCTACGAAGCAGCAGTAAATACGAATTTATTTGACGATGTTTTTGTAGTGACTGATTCGGATTTAATTTTTGAAGAAATCATTGCCCATGGCGGCAAAGCCATTAAGAGTGCTAAACAACATGAATCGGGAAGTGATCGGATTGCCGAAGCGATTCAGAATATTGACGTGGATGTGGTAATCAATGTGCAGGGCGATGAACCTTTTATTGATAAGGAATCTTTAGCCCAATTGATTGCTGTTTTTAGAAACGACAACGAAGCAAAAATCGACCTGGCGTCGTTGATGCGAATAATTAAAGAAGAAGACGAAATCACAAATCCCAATAACGTTAAAGTAGTCGTAGACCAAAATGGTTTCGCGCTGTATTTTTCACGTTCAGTGATTCCGTATCCCAGAGCGATCGATGTTGGCGTAAGTTATTTTCAGCATATCGGAATATATGCTTTTCGAAAGCAAGCACTTTTAGATTTTTACCAGCTACCAATGCAATCTTTGGAAGCCTCTGAAAAATTAGAGCAACTTCGCTATCTTGAATTTGGGAAGCGCATCAAAATGATTATAACAACGCACGTGGGCATTGGTATTGACACACCTGAAGATTTAGACAAAGCCAGAAAAATGCTTTAATTTAGCCGCTGTTTTCATGGTCAAAATATCCTTTGCTTTTAATTTTGGCAGAGAAAAAATTCAAAAATAAAACTACAAAAAACAAAAACAGCAAGGCTTGTGTACTGACTAAAAACTTGCCCATCGTGGTAATCGGGAAATAATCGCCATAACCGATAGAAGAAGAGGTAATGATGCTAAAATAAACGGCATCAAACCAATGCGTAAAAGGCTTGTTTAAATAATTTCCGTTGGCATACAGAACGGCATAGGCAAGAACGATTTCGAGATAATTAAAAAATAGCAGCAACATTGATCTTTTGTAGGATCGAGGTCTCGAAAACAAATCGGATGCGAATATAAGTGTAGGAATGTAAAAAATAGTTTCCAACAGAAAATATACCATAATCCAGATAAGCCAAGGAATTTGATACCAATGGTTGCATAAAATCACGATTGGGTAGAGCACTTTTATCAGCACATAAAAATCCATAGCCAAATCCTGGTATTCGCCTCCCTTCTTGGTTGATATATATTTTATGTAGATACCCGGGAAAAGCATTACAGAAAAGGAAAGTAACAGCCGAACAATTTTTTCAAGTCCATTGTCATCTTGATGGTCATTATTCCAAATCGATTTAATGTTTAAGATTATCTTCTGAATTGGATTGTGCTGCGGCTTCTCTACCAATGTCATGTTTCCAAGCAGTAGTTTGGCGATAACAGATTGTTTTTTGATAGTCATGGCATTTTGCTTATTGTTTGCCAATTTAGTCAAAAATGCTTAACCGATCGTTACAGGCGCCGTTAGATTTGAAAAGAAGTCTCGTATCTCTAAAACCTAAAAGAATGTTAAAGTATTAATTCTTAAAACCATATTTTAAACTTAAGCGTAGATGCCTTTATAACTTTTAAAAATTAAATTATTATGAAAACACAAAATTTTTTTTCTGCAGCACTGCTGACATTTGCTTTAGCTTTCGGTAGCACTTCTTTCGCACAAAAATCTGTTATGGTTGGTGGTGCCGCAATGTATCCTACTAAAAACATTATAGAAAACGCAATCAACTCTAAAGATCATACCACGCTGGTCGCTGCGGTTAAAGCTGCTGGTTTGGTTGAAACATTACAAGGAAAAGGACCGTTCACCGTTTTTGCTCCAACAAATGCGGCATTTAATAAATTGCCAAAAGGAACTGTTGAAATGCTATTAAAACCAGAAAATTTAAAAACGTTACAAACTATTTTGACTTATCACGTAGTCGCTGGAAAAATGAATGCTTCAGATATTGCTAAAGCGATCAAAGCGGGTAATGGTAAAGCGACGTTGCAAACTGTAAGTGGTGGAACTTTAATTGCCGCCATGAAAGGGAAAGATTTATACTTAACAGATGAAAATGGTAAAAGTGCTAAAGTTACAATTGCAGATGTAAACCAATCTAATGGCGTGATCCATGTAATTGACGCAGTAGTAACTCCAAAATCATAAAACTAAAATGCAAATAAAAGTCTAAGAACCCAATTAGATTACTTTGTTTTTAGGGAAAGGAGGATTTCAATTTGGAATCCTCTTTTTTATTTCTATTTTTTTGATCACAATCAATTCATTGTGTTCTTCTATCCTCGGAATTTTCTCAATAGTGAAAGATTGAGCATCTAAGTCGCCCAAGAATTTCTCATTTCTTTGATTTTGCTTCTGATTTAGAATCATAGTATTGAAAAGTATGGCGCCACAAGGCTTTAGAATAATCTCAATGCTATTCATAAAGAAGGTTTCAAATAAAAAATTGGGCATGACGGTATCTTGAAAAATGTCAATCACAATTAAATCGTATTGTTTTTTTGTTTTAAGTACAAATGTAAAAGCATCTTCTATGACTATTTCTAGATTTTGAATTTCATTGAGTCGAAAATAGTCTTTTGCTATCTGTATAATTTCGGCATCAATTTCTACACCGGTAATCTGACCTTTATATTGAATTTCGTCTACGAGGGTTTTAATGACACTCCCGCCTGCAACTCCTAAAATTAAAATATTGTCCATGGTTTTGATCGTTTCAAAACCAATATGCTGAAGTCCTTTTCTTAAAATTTGCTGAAGGCTTCCGTAAGAATAATTGGTATTTTCGGAATCTAGAACCAACTTCCCTTTATTCCAGCTAATTTCAAGGTTTTTGCTGACTTTCGATCTTTTACTATAAATTGTTATCGGCATAAAATAGCTGAGCAATCGTTTAAGCATGCTAAAATGTTTTATCAAAAATAGTAATTTATATTAATTTATTTTTAAAAGGATTCGCTAATACACTGAAATTAAAGCTTTCACTTGTTATTTGTCTGTAGTATAAAAAAATACTGCAATGGTTAAAACCAGCTGTTTCTTTTTTTCGTAAATGACAATAACTGCGAAAGATTACGATGGTTAATTAAGATAATTTTGTGTTTGTTTTATTGGTTTGGAAACCTCTGGTCATTATTTGATTGGAGGTTTCTTAATTTTAACTTACACACAATGGCTTTCATAAATAGATTATTTTTGTTTGCTAAAAGTCTTGAATTTATGAATTATGAAGCCTTGTTTCTGAGCCACAAAGAATCTAAGTTGTATGGAAGATACATAACACTAGATGATATTGAACCGATTCTAAGTAAACTTAATACCCGCAATCAACTCCAAGTTATCCGTTTCTCAGTCCTTAAAAGACCAATTTATGCTTATGAAATTGGCCAAGGCCAAACAAGAATTTTAATGTGGTCGCAAATGCATGGCAATGAAAGTACAACAACAAAAGCACTTTTCGATTTTTTAAATCTGCTCGGCAGCAAGACCACTTTAGCACAACAATTGCTAGATCGGTATACTTTCTGCTGCATCCCCATGTTGAATCCTGACGGAGCTCAGGTTTACACAAGAGAAAACGCCAACCAAATCGACCTCAATCGCGATGCGCAAAATCTTTCACAACCAGAAAGTATTGCTCTACGAAAGGCCCTAGACGATTTTAAACCCCATTACTGTTTTAACCTGCACGACCAACGTACAATCTTTGGTGCAGGAGATACAGGTAAACCTGCAACAATTTCTTTTTTAGCGCCAGCTTACAATCAAGAAAGAGACATGAACGCTACACGATTAAAGGCAGTCCAACTCATCGTTTCAATGAATACCGTGCTGCAGCAATTGATTCCAAATCAGATAGGCCGTTTTGACGATGCCTTCAATATTAATTGCACAGGTGATGCTTTCCAATTTTTAAAAATCCCTACCATTTTATTCGAAGCGGGTCACTTTAATCATGATTATCAAAGAGAACATAGCAGAAAATACCTATTTATTGCATTAGTAGCCGGATTACTACAACACAACGAAAACGTTATAGTTGGCAATGAAAAGGACGTTTATTTGAATATTCCTCAAAATAAAGTCGTTTTTTATGACATACTTTATAAAAATGTTAAGATAAATTATGATAGTAACAAAATTATTACGAATTTTGCCCTTCAGTACAAAGAAGAATTGAGTGAAAGTAAAATTTGCTTTATAGCTTATTTCGCAAAAATAGAAGATCTTGATAATTATTTTGGACATTTTGAATACGATGCTGAAGGTGCAGAATATTCAGATCAAAATGAAAATATTCCGAAATTAAATCAAAAAGCAGATTTCTGCTTAGATAAAAACACGATAATCGTTAATGGAACAATAAAAATTTAATATTTTTGTCCTTTTAATATATAATAAACAATTTACGCAGACATTAAGTTGCCAGTAACACAATCAATAAAACATATTTTATGAGTAAGTTTCGCTTAGATGAGGTAGATCATCAAATTTTAGACATGCTAATCGACAATACCAGAGTTCCTTTTACAGATATCGCTAAAAAACTTTTGATTTCTGCCGGGACAGTTCACGTAAGGGTAAAAAAAATGGAAGATGCTGGTATCATCATGGGATCTTCTTTAACCTTAGATTATGAAAAGTTGGGATACTCGTTTATCGCTTATGTGGGCGTTTTCTTAAATAATACCTCGCAGACAAAATTTGTTTTGGAAAGAATAAATGAAATTCCTTTTGTAACTGTGGCCCATGTAACCACCGGGAAGTTTAATATTTTTTGTAAAATCAGGGCCAAGGACACCAAACATGCAAAGGATGTTATTTTTATGATCGATGATATTGAAGGGGTTTACAGAACAGAAACCATGATTTCTCTCGAAGAAAGTATCAATGACAAAAAAAGACTAATGCACACGATTTTTAAAAACATGTAATCAATATTTAAATAAAATAGCAAACCTCAGGCGAAAGCTTGGGGTTTTTTTATTACTTTACTGCTCAAATTATGGCAATGTACACGTTACCTAAAATAGAGCGGTTTAATCAGGAAGTGCTTTCCAAATATCAAATATACAACAGTATATTTCTAACACTTCCTTTTGATGCCATCGACAATACCGGTGTGCTGTTGCCGCTCTTTGCCGAAGTTTGCGAGAAAGGATTTAAAAAGCTTGAAACACCCATTCAAATTGTAAACTTTTTTGTAAGTCGCTATCTTGATCATGCCGATGAACGAGAATGCATTGATCTGTTGTTCCGGTTTATTCAATTCATTGAACGACAAATCGTACTTTTTGATGCCATCGAAGATGCCGCCTTTCCCATCGTAAACAACCTTGAAGGCAGAGGATCGTTAAGAGACATTAAAGAAAAAGCGGAAGCCAAAGGAAAGGTTGATGAATTAAAGCATTTTTTAGAAAATTTTAAAGTCAGACCAGTGCTGACCGCACATCCCACCCAATTTTATCCTGGCGCCGTGTTGGGCATTATCACCGACCTTACCAACGCGATTCGTGAAGATGATTTGGTCAAAATTAAAATATTGTTGTCGCAGCTCGGCAAGACGCCATTTATTAAACGGCAAAAGCCAACGCCCTTTGACGAGGCGGTAAGTTTAATTTGGTATCTTGAAAATGTATTTTACGATACCAGCGGGGCGATGATTTCTTACTTGCAGAAAAATATTTTTAAAGGAAATGACATTTACAATCCCATTTTTAATTTAGGATTTTGGCCAGGAGGTGACCGCGATGGCAATCCGTTTGTAAGCACCGAAATTACGCTGAAAGTGGCAGACCGATTGCGTACTTCAATCTTGAAATGCTATTATAGAGATCTTCGGAATTTAAAAAGAAAGTTAACCTTTGCAATAGTAGATGATCTGATTGCGGAACTCGAAGCGAAAATCTATCGCTCTGTTTTTTACTCCAAAGGGGAAATTTACATCAGTCTCGAAGAATTCAAAACCAAATTAAATCATATTAAAGCTACTGTGATCGCGCAGCACCAATCGCTTTACCTCGACGACCTCAATACGCTAATCCACAAAGTGCAGCTGTTTGGTTTTCACTTCGCCTCACTCGACATCCGACAAAATAGCCAAATCCACGACTTGGTATTTAAAAATATAGCTACTCAACTTCCTGACTATCGTGAGCAATATGATGAAAGTCAAAAACTGCAGTGGCTTTCTAATTTAAATGGAAAATTAAGTCCTGCAGAGTTCACAGAGACGATGACTCATGCGACTTTAGCATCCATATACGGTATGAAAACGATCCAAACCAATAATGGCGAATTGGGTTGTAACCGTTATATCATCAGCAATTGTGAAAGTGCGAGACAGGTTATGGAAACCTTCGCTATGATTCGATGCTGCGATTGGGAAAACCCGCAGGTCGATATAATACCACTTTTTGAAATTATTACCGACCTAAACCAAGCTCCATTAATTATGGAGGCTTTGTATGCAAATCCGTCTTACAAAAACCATCTCAGAAATCGAGGAAACCAACAAACAGTCATGCTTGGGTTTTCTGACGGAACCAAAGACGGCGGTTATCTTATGGCCAATTGGAGCATATATAAAGCCAAAGAAGCCATAACCGAAGTATCGAGAAGGCACGGAATAAAAGTGATTTTTTTTGATGGTCGTGGCGGACCTCCAGCTCGTGGTGGAGGCAAGACCCATCAATTTTATGCCTCGTTGGGTTCGGCCATCGAAAATCATGAAATACAAATCACAGTACAAGGCCAAACTATCAGTTCTAACTTTGGAACTTTGGATTCTTGCAGATACAATTTAGAAAATTTGTTGAGTGCCGGCGCACGGAATCAAGTATTTGCTGAGCCTGCTAATGACTTATCGGTGGAGCAAAAAGCCATTTTAGAAGAACTTGCCGTGCTGGGTTACCAGAAATATACAGACTTCAAAAACCATCCCAAATTTATTCCGTATTTGGAACAAATGAGTACACTGCATTACTATGCTAAAACCAATATTGGCAGTCGTCCGTCTAAACGAGGGCAGTCAGAAACCCTTAACTTTGCTGACTTAAGAGCCATACCATTTGTCGGTTCGTGGAGTCAACTGAAACAAAATGTACCTGGTTTTTTTGGTGTTGGTACGGCATTAAAATATTTTGAAAATACCAACCAATGGACAAAAGTACAGGCGTTATACGATACCTCTTTGTTTTTTAGAACTTTGCTTGAAAACAGCATGATGTCGTTGGCGAAATCTTTTTTTCCGCTGACCGCTTACATGAAAGACGATGCAGAATTTGGCGCTTTTTGGCAGATTATCTATGAAGAGTTTCTTCAAACCAAAACGTATCTCCTTAAAATTGCCGGCCATCAGGAATTGATGGAGAACTATCCCGATGGGAAAGCCTCTATTGCGGTAAGGGAAGGTATTGTCAAACCATTATTGACGATCCAACAATATGCTTTGTCAAGAATTAACGAATTAAAAAAAGCGGACAAGCACGACGATGCTTTAATTAAAACGTATCAAAAATTAGTAACCCGATCGCTGTTCGGAAATACCAACGCAAGTAGAAATTCTGCTTAAAATTAATATTTATGACTGTAAAACAATTGAATACCGACGAATTCGCACCTTGCTACCTGCCATACATTGCGATGGTAGGCGATATTGATTTGATCGAAGAACTTGAAATTTCTGTACACCGACTGATTCGTTTTGTGCAAGACATACCAATCGACAAATTTGATTATCGTTACGCAGAGGGCAAATGGACTATCAAAGATATTTTGCAACACCTTATCGATGCCGAACGGATATTTAGCTACCGTGCGTTGCGTTTTTCCAGAAATGACCCGTCGCCTTTGTTAAGTTTTGAAGAAGATGATTACGCGGTTCAAGCCCAGGCCAATAACAGAAGCATAAAAGATTTATTGACGGAACTTGCCGTAGTGCGACAGGCCACATTGTCATTGTATAGTAGTTTTAATGAGGAAGAGTTGCTTCGAATGGGAACCGCCTCTAATAATAAAATGTCGGTGAGAGCCTTGGGGTTTGTAATTGTTGGTCACCAAAATCACCACCAAAAGGTTTTTCAAGAACGCTATTTGGGTGAACTAACCGAGTAGAGCACGCTGCCACTGTATTAATTTTTGTTCAAATTTTATAGTATGAGCCGGGCTCGTTGACGGCATGACGTGACAACTAACACCTTCAATCTGACCAAATTTCCGTTTAAAATATTGGTAACTTTGTTTGCCGTTAAAAAGTATTTTTTTAATTTTCGGAAACTGCCTGATCAAATCTGCAATATCATTTTCTGTATGGTTTTTGATATTTACGTCTAAACTTCCTCTTCTTTCGCAATACGCCAACACATCCCACAAACCCAAGTGGTGTTGTTGTAATAGCGCGCTTTTCTCTTCAAACAAATCGGCTACTGGATGGGTAGTATAGGTGCTGTATATAATTTTCCAGAACTGATTCTGTGGATGTGCGTAATATTGCAGTTTTGCTAACGACTGCGCTCCAGGCATGGTTCCTAAAATTAATATTTTAGTGTTCTCATTAACAATGGGTGCAAAGCAGGCCAACATATTATTTATGTTTTAGGAGAATAAAAAAAGGAACTCGTAAGTTCCTATGGTTTAATATCTATTCATCGTCGTCGTCGTCTTCGTCAACTGCATCTGCGATATCATCATCGTCGTCATCGTCATCGTCGCCATCGGCAGTGTCGTCTGAATCTTTGGCTAAATCATTTTCTTCTTCGTCGTCATCTACTGCATCCTCATCCTCTAAATCAATCCCTTTGATGGCATCAATGGGCTCTACAATATCGTCGATATCATCGTCTTCATCAAATTTTTCAAGGCGACTCGCGAGTTTTGTGCTTACTTTTACCAAATAAATAGTTTCTTCGGTACGCACTTCAACCGCCTCAATCAATTCGTTCTGGGCGTTTCTGAACCGCACGATGTTTGAATCATCATAGCCGTCAGGAAAGCGCTCGACGAGTAGCGTCAGGATTTCGTTGGTAAGTTTGGAATAATCAACAATAATTCTTTTCATAAAATTATAAATCTAGTAGGTAAGCAAAAATTAACGGTACAACTATCGTTGCGTCAGACTCTATTATAAATTTTGGGGTTTTGATATCTAATTTTCCCCATGTTATTTTCTCATTGGGCACGGCACCAGAATAAGAACCATAGCTCGTAGTCGAATCTGAAATTTGACAAAAATAACTCCAAAACGGTACGTCGTGCATTTCCATATCTTGGTAAAGCATTGGCACCACGCAAATCGGAAAATCGCCGGCAATACCACCGCCAATCTGAAAAAAACCAACGCCATTCGCACTGTTTTTCGGATACCAGTCTGACAGGAAAACCATGTATTCTATACCTGATTTCATCGTTGAGGCCTTTAACTCGCCTTTAATGACGTACGAAGCAAATATATTGCCCATCGTGCTGTCTTCCCATCCAGGTACAATTATAGGCAAATTTTTCTCGGCTGCTGCATACATCCAGCTGTCCTTCAAATCAATCTCATAATATTCCTCCAGCACCCCGGAAAGCAGCATCTTATACATAAATTCGTGTGGAAAATAGCGCTCGTCTTTATCGTCAGCGTCTTTCCAGATTTTGTAAATGTGTTTTTGTAAACGTCGGAAGGCTTCATGTTCAGGAATACAAGTATCGGTCACCCGGTTCAATCCTCTTTCAAGCAAATCCCACTCTTCTTGCGGGGTCAAATCACGGTAATTGGGTACTCGTTCGTAATGCGAGTGCGCCACGAGATTCATAATGTCTTCCTCTAAATTGGCACCGGTACAAGAGATAATCTGCACTTTGTCTTTGCGGATAAACTCAGCAAAAATCTTTCCGATCTCTGCAGTACTCATTGCGCCAGCCATGGTCACCATCATTTTAGCGCCATTGGCCAATTGTTGCTCGTAGCCTTTGGCGGCATCCACCAAAGCGGCCGAATTAAAATGCAAGTAATGTTTTTCTATAAACTGGCTTATGGGTCCTTTAGTCATGATAACGTTTTTTTAATTTCATAGGCTAGCCCTGATGGAGCCGGTATCCTTTGTGTAACAAAGATATAGGCGATAGCAGGAATTGGCTCCTAAAATTATTTCAAATTTAGATTATTTTTTTTTGTATCCTAATATATTTAATACTTCTTCAGACGTTTGTTGTTCTGAAAAAACTTCGGTTGCCAATATGCCATTTTCATCGCGGTCAATTAAAATGTGTTTGGGTTGCGGAATCAAACAGTGGTGCAACCCGCCATAACCGCCAATGGTTTCCTGGTAGGCGCCAGTATTGAAAAAACCAATGTACAGCGGTTTTTCTTTATTGTATTTGGGCAGGTAGATTGCATTCATGTTTTGCTCTGAATTGTAGTAGTCGTCGCTATCGCAGGTCATTCCGCCCAGTAAAACCCTTTCGTACTGGTCGTTCCAGCGATTGACCGCCAGCATGATAAAGCGTTTGTTTATCGCCCAGGTGTCTGGCAAAGTGGTAATGAAAGACGAATCGATCATGTTCCACTTTTCCCGGTCATTTTGTTGCTTTTGGTACAAAATCTGGTAAATCGCGCCGCCACTTTCACCTACAGTAAAGGAACCGAACTCGGTGAAAATATCGGGCACATCTACTTCGGCCTCCTCACAAGCAATTTTGATCTGGTTAATAATTTCATCGATCATGTATTGGTAATCATATTCAAACGCCAGCGAATTTTTAATCGGAAAACCGCCTCCAATATTAAGTCCGTCAAGCGTTGGACATTCTTTTTTAAGCGCAATGTAGACTTTTATACACTTGACCAATTCATTCCAATAATACGCATTGTCGTTGATGCCAGTATTGATAAAAAAATGCAGAATCTTTAGTTCAAGATTCTTATTTTCTTGAATTTGCTTTTTATAAAATGCAACTATGTTTTTGTAGCCTATGCCCAACCTAGAAGTGTAGAATTCAAATTTAGGCTCCTCTTCAGCGGCAATTCTGATCCCAATTTTAAACTTTCCTTTAATTTCTGCCTGTAACAAATCGAGTTCCTCATAATTGTCGATAATCGGAATGGCATTCTTATGTCCGTTGTTGATTAATCGCGCAATGTTGGTGATATACTGATCTCTTTTGAAACCATTGCAAATGATGTATGTGCTTTTGTTGATCTTTCCGGTAGCTAGCAAATTCTCTGCAATATTGATATCAAAGGCAGACGAGGTTTCCAGATGGATATTGTTTTTAAAAGCCTCGTTCATGATGTATTCAAAATGCGAGCTTTTGGTGCAATAACAATAATAGTACTTGCCTTCGTATTTGTTCTTTTCCATTGCATTTCGGAACCAATTTTTGGCTCTTTTGATGTTGCTGGAAATTTGTGGCAAATAGGTGAATTTTAAAGGCGTCCCGTACTGTTCTACCAATTGCATTAAATCGATATTGTGAAATTGCAGGTTGTCTTTACTGAGCGTAAACTCTTCTTGCGGAAAGTAATACGTCTGGTTTATTAAGTCGAAATATTTTGTATTCATGAACGATGAGGATTTTGAGATTAAAAAGGAACAACAAAAATTCTAATTTCAAACCCTTATGTTGGCGTAAATAATGGGCAATTTTTCATTAAAAGTATTTAAATACAATAGCAAATCAAAATTCAAACCTTTAACCGCAACCGTGGTCTTCCACAAATTCAAAACGCTTTTGTGGTATTCAGGATATATGAAAATGGGTGTTGCAGTATTTTTATTCATTACGGCAAATGTAAAAAATAATCTAACCGATTGGTCATGGTTTTGATTAAAATTATATTAAGATTTATAGGCGTCAAAGGCCTCGATAAGCAATTCGTTTTTAACAGTTTCGTTTATCTTAATTCGGCCAATTCCATCGATTAATGCAAATTGAATTGTTCCATATTCATTTTTTTTGTCGTGAATCAGTAAGGCGAGAATTGGATCTATATCCGTTATCTCAAAAACAATTGGCTCAAAAATACCAAGAATCGTTTCTTTAATTTGCTGATATTCAGCGGAAGAGATTAAATCTTTCTTGAAAGCAATAAAACTTTCCAGAACCATTCCGGTCGCAATAGCTTCGCCGTGCAGCAAGGTTGGTTTGTTTTCCTGTTCAAGAAAATAACTTTCAATCGCATGACCCAAGGTATGGCCAAAGTTTAAGGCTTTCCGAATCCCGTTTTCGGTTGGATCTTGCTTTACGATATTATTTTTAATGGTAATAGAGGTATAAATAAGCATCTCTAAATCATTGAAATTTAATTTATTAAGATTTAAAAACTGTTCCCAATATTTTTTATCGGCGATCAGTCCGTGTTTAAGCATTTCTGCCAAGCCTGACCGCATTTCGTTTTGTGGTAGCGTTTCAAGATAGGTTGCATCGACAAGGACCATTGCCGGAACTTGAATGACGCCAATCTGGTTTTTAAGGTGGTCTAAATCGACGCCATTTTTCCCGCCAACCGAAGCGTCAACCATCGCCAGCAGCGTTGTCGGGATGTGGATAAAATCAATGCCACGCTTGAACGTAGATGCAACAAAGCCACCCAAGTCGGAAACCACGCCCCCTCCTAAATTGATTAAAACGCTTTTGCGATCGGCGCCAAGTTCTGTCAATACCTTCCAGATTTGGACACAAGTTTCAATATTCTTAGAACCTTCACCAGCATCAAATTCGATGACTTCAATCGGAATGTTTGTAGCCAAACAAGGCAGAAAATGAGGAAGGCAGAATTCATTGGAGTGGCTGTCTACCAGAATGAAAATCGAAGAATATTTTGAGTCGCTCAGCCATTTGTTTAAAGCTTCGTAGCCCTGCTCGTTGAAATAAATCGGATAGCCATTGGCTTGAATAGGTGACATAAGAATCGTATGGTTTATTGTCGCAAAATAAGTATTTTTTTTCGATAGCAGCCAAAATTAATGCGGTAATATTCAAATTTTAAAAAGAAATTATGAAACAAATTGTTGGTGAAACAGCGCCAAATTTATAACTTAAACGAGTAATAATTTAAATGCTTTAGCGATGAAAAATACAACGCACCAGTGGTTACTCATTCTTTTTATTTTCTTTTCTTTTGGTGGTTGTTCGCAAAGAAAAGATCCGGTGAAGAAGGCCAGTGAGGTTAATGAGGAAAAAGCCGATCATGATCAGATAAATGAGCCCGCTGCCGACTTTATAGTTAGTGTAGCAGATGCCCGCATGATGGACATCTACGAAGGAAAATTGGCTGCCGAAAAAGGCACTTCCTCCTCCATTCGAGCGTACGGAAAATTGATGGTGACTGACCAAACCATGCTTCTCAGTGCTCTTAGATCACTTGCCGTTAAAAAAAATATCACCTTACCCGAAGGCATCAGCAATAAGAAAGAAAACGGGCGGGACAATCTGGCTGAAAAATCAGGCAAGGATTTCGACAAAACATTTGCCAAAATGATGGCAATTGACCATAAAAGAGATGTTAAGCTATTTAAACAAGCCATTGATTTTGAAGATTTTGAAGTAAGTCAGTTTGCGAAAAAGTATCTACCTACAATTCAAACGCACCTTGACCAGATTAACACAATTTGCGAGAAGCAGTAGTTTTAAAGCAGGGATGCGCCTTTGTTTTAGCCCCTTCATAGCTATTGATTAAAGTGGCTTTCATTTTTTAATGAATATCTGTAAAACTCTTTTTATCTTTGTAGGATTATTCAATATGCTATGGAGAAAATTTTCAACAATACCGAAGTGGCTTTTTCACTAAAAAGCGACACCGAATTAGATCGCGCTTACTTTCTGTTCAAATTAATAGACAACCAACCCTTGGTTCGCATCGGAACAGCCGTTACCAATTTTGCCATTAAGGCTCATTTGCCTGTCGAAGGTTTGATCCGTGCGACTGTTTTTGATCATTTTTGCGGAGGAGTAAATGAATATGACTGTCTGAGCGTGGTCGATAAAATGTATACTAAGGGCGTGTCTGCCGTGCTCGACTATTCTGTAGAAGGCAAAGAGGAAGAAACACAGTTTGATGCAGCGCTCGAGATGACTTTAAAAACCATAGAATTTGCCAAAGAAAGAGATGCCATTCCGTTTGCCGTGTTCAAACCAACTGGTTTTGGAAGATTTGAATTGTATGAAAAAATGGGTGAACATCAATCTTTGACGCCCGCCGAACAAGCTGAGTGGGGCAGAGTAATCAGACGATTTGATCAAGTGTGTCATGAAGCGCATAAGAAAAATGTAGCCTTGTTGATTGATGGGGAAGAGAGTTGGATGCAAGATGCTGCTGACGACCTCGTGACCGACATGATGCGCAAATACAACAAAGAAAAAGCCATCGTTTTCAACACGTTACAAATGTATCGCTGGGATCGTATGGAATACCTTAAAAAACTACATCAAACGGCAACAGCTGAAGGTTTTTACATTGGCATGAAACTGGTTCGTGGTGCTTATATGGAAAAGGAAAACGTCAGGGCTGAAGAAAAAGGCTATCCTTCACCTATTTGTACTTCCAAAGAAGCCACAGACAAAAATTATGATGTCGCTGTGCATTATATGTTAGATCACGTCGACCAAATGTCGATTTTTGCCGGAACCCACAACGAAGAAAGTTCTTATCAATTAATGGTGCTGATGGAACAGAAAGGCATTGCTAAAAAGGACTCGCGCATTTGGTTTGGTCAATTGTATGGGATGAGCGATAACATCAGTTATAACCTCGCTGCGGATGGCTACAACAATGCAAAGTATCTTCCGTTTGGTCCTGTACGCGATGTAATGCCTTATCTGATCCGCCGCGCAGAAGAAAACACCTCTGTTGCGGGTCAGACGAGTAGAGAACTCACCTTACTAAAGACAGAGCGCAACCGTAGAAAGGGGAAATAGTACTTCAATCAAGCCTTGCCTGAATCGGCCTGTCAAACATCCAAGTGCCTTATCTTATCTGTTGCTTTAGCTAGTTTTGGCTAAACGATCCGTACTTTAATTTGGGGCTTGGAGATAATTATTGTAACTTTTAGTAACAGCCAGTCGGCCATGAATCCGTCAACGACAGCACCCGCGACAAAATCGTCAAAAAAAACACCAACAAGAAAAGTGAATGCCACTTTACACCTTAATTATGAATTGCTGAATTGCAAATTACTTAAGTTTCTGTAGAGACCATTTTCGAGTTCGAGCAATTCTTTGTGAGTGCCTTGTTCGGTGATCTTTCCATTATCGAGTACCAAAATCTGATCGGCATTGCGGATGGTGGCAAGTCGGTGTGCAATAATGATACTCGTTCTGCCTTCCATCAAAATTTCCAACGCTTCCTGCACAAGTTTTTCACTTTCGCTATCGAGCGAAGAAGTGGCCTCATCAAGAATCAATATGCTAGGATTTTTCAAAAGTGCTCGAGCGATGGCAATACGCTGTCTTTGTCCGCCCGAAAGTTTAATGCCTCTTTCCCCAACAATCGTTTCCATTTTTTCAGGGAATCCTTCGATAAAATTAAAGGCATTGGCTTGTTTAGCGGCCAACATAATTTCTTCGTCAGTGGCGTCGGGCTTGCCATAAGCGATATTTTCTTTGATGGTACCACCAAATAAAATGACATCCTGAGGTACGATGCTCATATTGCCACGTAGCTTTTCAAGATCAAAACTGTCGATATTGTGTCCGTCAATAAGAATGGCTCCACCCTCAATATCATAAAACCGCAGCAGTAGTGAAGCTATGGTCGATTTCCCGACACCACTCGGGCCCACAATCGCTATCTTTTGTCCAAAATTAGCCGTAAAGCTCACATCGGTTAGTACCTTGATTTCTTTGCGCGAAGGATAACTGAAGGCCACATTTTTGAAAGTCACATTACCTTTTATTTTTTCATTGTTGTTGTAACGCTGATCACTTATTTTTTCAGGTATTTCATCTAGTAGTTCAAATACCCTTTCGGTCGCTCCTAACGCTTTTTGTATTTGGGTGTACAATTCGGCTATACCGCCAGATGAGGCGCCTACATAGGTAGAATATAAAATGAAGGTAAACAATTGACCAACAGTAATTTCTCCACCAATAGCCAACCGGACACCATACCATACTACAGCCACGATTGTACCGAATAAACAAATGATAATGAACGAAGCAAACATGCCACGGTAGTTTCCTCCTTTGATGGCGACTTTCACCACTTCATTAATTTTGCGTTTATAACGAACAATTTCATACCATTCGTTGGCAAATGCTTTTACGATCGTGATGGCCTGCATCGATTCAACGACGATGCCTTGGCTTTCGGCCACCTGGTCTTGTACTATTTTAGAATATTTCCGAATAAACCTGCCAAAGATCACGGCGGCGATCGCTACAACCGGAACCACCGAGAGCATCATCAATGTGAGTTTAATATTTAAATTGGCCAGTAAGATGAAACTTCCGATAATCAAGATAAATTGTCTTAAAAACTCAGCGATTGTACTGGTTAGTGTGTCTTGAATTTGCGTAATATCGGTACTGATACGGCTGTTTAATTCGCCCACACGCTTTTGCGAAAAAAAGGTCATTGGTAATTTTACCAAATTGGTATACAGTGCTAAACGCAAATTTGCGAGTGTATTTTCGGTAAAATTGACGAACAGTGATATTCTGAAAAATGAGAAAATCGATTGCAAGAATAACACACCGAATAAACCCAAAGCGATTCGATTGGCTTGAAAGCCGTCTTTATTCTTTACGCAGTCAACGAGCATACCCATAAATTTCGGAAAAGCCAGTGCCGTTGCACTCGTCAGCAATAGAAAAACCAAACCCAAGTAAAATTTCCAACGGTGGTGGCCCGAATATCGGAAAATTTGAATGGCTTTTTGTATGGATGATGCGGTAATTTTTGATTTGGGTAAATCATTTTCAGGTTTGTGACGTGCCATTTTTTTTAGAAATTTTGAAGCAAATGTATTACTATAACGCCTCGCGACAAATATTTAAGGCAATTTTAGCATTTGTTAAAAGCCTAAGATCAGTTGTATACTGGCACCGGAAAATAAATTCGTTACTTTTTTACGATTTCATTTGCAAAACCAATTTGTAAATGTATCTTTGCAATCCTGCGAAGGGCGATTAGCTCAGCTGGTTCAGAGCATCTGGTTTACACCCAGAGGGTCGGGGGTTCGAACCCCTCATCGCCCACAGAAACCGCATATTTGCGGTACTTTATAGAGGTTTTAGTCAACATTTAGTCAACGAAAGTTGTAAAATGATGATTAAAACTTTTTTAATTTTAATTGGCAACTGCTTTTGAGCAATGCAATCAGCAAATATGTCGAATCAACATTCAGGCGTATATAAGAAGCAAAGCTTTTGAACTTCAGTATTGAAACGGATGAAAACCTCCCTGGATTTATCGAAACAGATTCTCAGCGATTGAATGAGATACTTAAAAACCTATTGTCCAATTCATTTAAATTTACGGAAAAGGGCAGCGTGAATTTAAAAATATATCAGGCAGACAAAAACTGGAAATCTAAGAACCCCAATCTGGATTCTGCGGAAACCGTGATTGCTTTTGAAATCTCCGATACTGGAATTGGTATTTCAAGAGAAAAACAGAATATCATCTTTGAGGCATTTCAACAAGCCGAAGGTTCTACAAGCAGAAAATACGGTGGCACCGGCTTAGGTTTATCCATCAGCCGCGGTCTTTCTGATTTATTGGGCGGAACCATAGAGTTAGAAAGCAATACAAATGAAGGAAGTAAATTCACGTTGTTTTTGCCCCTTAACTTTGTTCCAGCAGAAAATATGCTGGTGGAATTAGATGAAAACCAACCTGCTTTGAAAAATGGACTTAAATCCCTGCCTTTATCTAAGTTGCGCAGATCAGAATTAGAATTATTTTTTGTTAATGAAATAGGTGACGACAGGTCTGAAATTAAACCGGACGATAAAACGCTGTTGATAGTGGAAGATGACCCCACCTTCGCTAAAATAATGCTGGACAAAGCACACAAATACGGACTTAAAGCGGTTGTAACTGACAAAGGTAATGACGTGATCGATTTCATCGGTCAATTTCATCCTAATGCCATTACAATGGATATTAATATGCCTGATACCAGCGGATGGAAAGTATTGGACCGCCTCAAAACAGATTTTAATTTGCGACACATCCCTGTATATGTAATATCCGGAGTAGATGACAAGAACAATGGATTGAAACGAGGAGCCAGAAATTTTTTACTGAAACCTATAAAAGAAGAGGGCTTGAAAAATTTGTTCGCTGACATTGATGATTTCAGCAACAAAAAAGTAAAATCCCTTTTAGTGGTGGATGATAACGAACATGAGTTAGAAATGATAGTAAAAGCCATTGAAGGCAGCGATACAATGATCTGCACTGCTAAAACAGCAAAAGAGGCAATGGCTCTCATCAAGGAAAAAACATTTGACTGTATTATCTTAGATTTGGTTTTGCCCGATGGAGACGGACTTGACATAATCAAAGAACTGGAGAGTGAAAGTTCCAATCCGAAAACTGCCTTGATTGTCTATTCGGCAAAAGACATCAGTAAAAAAGAAAGAACACGGTTGAACAAGTTTGCTAATCGCATCATTTTAAAAAGTACAAACTCATTAGATCAGTTAATAGACCAGACGACATTATTTCTGCACCGTGTTCATAAAGAGCTACCCGAAGTAATGAGAAGCAGAATAGAATCATTATACACAAATGAAGACACCCTCAATAGCAAAAAAGTATTATTGGTAGATGATGATGTGCGTAATTTATTTGCATTAACCACCGCATTGGAGCGTTGCGGTATGAATGTTTTAAGCGCAGAAAGCGGAAAAGAAGCAATCCATATTTTAGAAAAGACCAAAGACATTGATGTTGTTTTGATGGACATCATGATGCCCGAGATGGACGGATACGAAACCATGAAAAATATCCGGTCAGACGAATCAAAAAAAGACCTGACCATCATTGCTGTTACTGCCAAAGCAATGAAAGGCGACAGGCAAAAATGTATTGAATCGGGCGCTTCTGATTATATCACCAAACCCGTTAATGTATCGCAATTATTATCCCTCTTGCGCGTATGGATTAAGTGGGAGGCGTAATTTATAAATCTGAAAATTAAAAAAATTGTGACTACGAAAACCGAAGATCCTGTTAAAATATTGTTGGTGGATGACCGACCGGAAAACCTGCTTGGGCTGGAAGTAATTCTTGCTAATAAAAATTATGAATTAATAAGAGCCAACACTGGAAAAGAAGCACTAAGAATTCTTCTTAGTGAACAAAGTTCTGCCCTCATCCTGTTGGATGCGATGATGCCCATCATGGATGGATATGAAACCGCAGAACTTATCCGTCAAAACGAAAAGGTAAAATATATTCCAATCATATTTTTAACGGCTCAGCTAAATACGCCTGCTAATATTTTTAAAGGATACCAGGCAGGTGGGGTTGATTATATGCTTAAACCCCTTTCACCAGAGATATTAAAAGCAAAAGTGGCTATTTTTGTGGATCTGTGTAGGAAAAATCAGGAGTTGCTGGAACAAAAGGAACAAATGAAAGTACTCAATGACTATGTAACGGCTACTAACAAAGGGCTTGCCCTTCAAAATATAGAAAAAGAAAAAATGGCCGCAGAATTAATTATTGCCAAGAAGGAACTCCTTGCATTCAATTACATAGTAAGTCATGATCTTCAAGAACCGCTTCGTAAAATACAAATCATGTTAGGTCGGGTTTTAGAAAAGGAAAACTTATCTCAGGATGGAAACAATTATTTACAAATTATCTGGAAGTCTGCGGAACGGATGCGAATACTCATTCAGGATTTGCTTATCTTCGCAAGTTTAAGCAAAACTGAAATAAAACTTGAAAAGACTGACCTCAACAAAATTATTGAACAAGTAAAAGAGGAATTCGAAGAAGTCATAACTGAAAAACGCGCCACAATAGAGGTGGGAGAAATTTGTGAAGTTAATGTTATTCCTTCCCAGTTTCGCCAACTTTTGCAAAACCTCATAGGGAATGCGCTCAAATTCTCTGATTCAAAAATTCCACCCCATATACTAGTTAAGAGCCAAATTTTAGAACCCGAGTCACGCGGTTTCACCGGCATTGGACTTGCCATCGTAAGAAAAATAGTTGACAATCACTCAGGCATAATCACGGCCTCAAGTGAATTAAAGAAAGGCACCACCTTCGATATCTATATTCCTGAGAACGAGGTAGCGTTAACCAAAAACTAATTTGTATTAATTAGAGTTTATAACGATTAAAATATTAAGGATATAAAGTTAGGAAAAAGGGTCAGTATCTCTGAGTGTTCGCTTGGTAAAGGAAGATACCGAAAGTGCATTGATTGAATTTTCGATAGCTGATACAGGAGTTGGTATTCCTAAAAATAAAATAGAGGCAATATTCGATTACTTTCAGCAATCAAGACAAACAGAATCATTGCAATTTCAGTTGGAGGAATTTTAATAATTGGCATAGTGCTAATACTAATCTTATATCACAATTAACGCCAACGCATTTGCAAGCACATTTGCTTTTTTTCGACACACAGACCAACGCAAAAAAATCAAAAGAGCTTGCAAGCCATCACACAATGACAGACAGTAATGGACAGACACAACACGACCGAAAAAAACAACGAACCGCTAACAGCACCTTGGCAAAAAGCGGGTTTAGTGGTTATATAAACATTTGTACATCTAATAAACTTTTGTGGCGGCTTGACAGTTTTGTGCTTCTAAATCCGCTTCTTCGCCAAGCTGCAAACCGTTGTGCGCAATTGCGCGTTCTGACAAATCCTGAAATAGGTTGACTAAAAATGACTTAAAATTGTGTTATTTAAACAGAAACTTCTCTGGCAACCATTACTGCCCCTAATACTCTCCCTTCATCATCATTATAAACAGAACCGTTGAATAACACACTGGTTTTCTTATTGTTTATAAAAGTTAGCGGGTAACCAACAAGAATACCTTTTGAAAATAAGTGTTGACAACCTTCTCCTGCGTTATGCATATCGGTAAAATAGTCAGAAAAATTTGTGCCAATCAAATTGTCGCGCGATATTGCTTCGGATATTTTTAGAGATGCATTATTGATATCAGTTATTTTTCCTTCAGTATTGATTACAAATAATGGATCATGAATTGCCTCGATTATGCTTAAAGTATAATGGGAAAGTAATTTTTCGATAGAGACATTTTTTTTGAGCATTTTCATCTCTTCTGCCTGCTCGAGCAATTCAAGATTCTTTTTGAAAAGATCAACAAAAACAGCCACTTTTGCTTTTAGTATTGCAGGGGAAAATGGTTTGATCATATAATCAACTGCACCAGCCAGATACCCTTTGAAAATCTGAACAGAACTATCCATACTGGCCGTTAAAAAAATAATCGGAATAAGTTTAAGTTTTTCATTTTGCCGAATTAATTCAACTGTTTCAAATCCATCCATCTTAGGCATTTGTACGTCCATTAATATGATGGCAAAATCTTGTTCACGCAAAAGAATTTTTAATGCTTCCTCGCCCGAACTTGCTCTTACGCACAAATAATTCTCATCGCAAAGTATTACTTCTAGAGCAAATAAATTTTCTGATCTATCGTCTACCATCAAAATTTTAGCTGCGCTATTTGTTTTCATTTTCATTATAAATTAGTCTAATCAATTTTTTATTTACTTAACCATACTCGCATCAATGATATCAATCGCTCTACATCAATAGGTTTAGAGATGTAATCGTTGGCGCCTGCATCAATGCATTTTTGCTTATCGTCTTTCATGGCTTTTGCTGTGAGGGCAATTACAGGTAGACTTTTGAACTTTACTTGAGATCGAATTTGCTGCATTGCTTCGTAACCATCCATTTCAGGCATCATAATATCCATCAATACCATATCAATGTCTGGATACGTTTCCAACATCTCTAAAGCAATTTTCCCATTTTCTGCTTTTATGATTTCCATTCCGCGTTCTTGTAATATTTTGGATAATGCAAATACATTTCGCATATCGTCATCAACTAATAATATTTTTTTTGAATGAAATACAGATTCTTTGTCGTACAAATTATTTATCATTACTTGTTTTGATTCTGGTAAATTGTTTACCGTCCTATGCAGGAAAAGTGCTGTTTCGTCCAACAAACGTTCTTCTGATTTTATTCCTTTTATAATAATGGTTTCGGCATATTTCTGAAGTTCATTGTTTTCTTCTTTTGTGAGTTCCTTGCCAGTATAAATAATAATAGGGGGAATGTTATGTCCCGTAATATTTTCTAATTTATGGATCAGATCAAACCCACTCATATCAGGCAATCCAATATCCAGTATAATACAATCAATATTATTTTGCTCAAACATAACGAGTGCTTCTTCGCCGGTTCCTGCTTCTAAACATTTTACGTCGCCATTTCCAATGAGAATGCGCATTGCTTTTCTCGAATTTTCATTGTCTTCTATTATGAGCAGGTTTTTTATTTTTCTGTTGACAAAATTTTCAATTCTATTAAATGCTTCTTCCAAATCGTTTTTATTGATCGGTTTCATCAAGTATTCTACTGCTCCTTCTTTGATAGGTTCTAACGAACGTTCCTTTGCAGAAATAATATGCACTGGAATATGCCTTATTGAAGGATTTGCTTTTAATTCATGCAATACATTATGACCGTTCATTCCAGGTAATTCCATATCTAGAATAATAGCTTGCGGTCTGTATTTTGAAGCAAGCAGCAAACCATCTTCTCCAGTTGAGGCTGAGATACATTTGAATCCTTTTTTGTTCGCTTGTCTTAAAAGTATTGTAGCAAAATTCAGATCGTCTTCAATAATGAGTAACACTCTATCATCCTTGATTATCGTATCCCGGTCATCTTCAATGGAGGGAAAATTTAAATATTTCAAACTGCTTTCAGAACGAGGTTTGTATGGCACTGATGCTCTCAATGGATTGGTTTTCAATGATTCATGTTCAGGATGTTTTTCAATTGGAATAATAAGAGAAAAAGTAGAACCTTCATTTAAATTACTACTCAATTTAATTTCAGCGTCTAATAATTTTGCTAACTCCCGAGAAATGGAAAGACCTAAACCTGTTCCTCCATACTTTCTTGAGGTACCTCCATCTGCTTGTTGAAAAGCTTCGAATATTGACATTTGTTTATTTTCCTGAATTCCTATTCCAGTATCAGTAATGGAAAAAATCACTGTGCTTTCCGAGTTTCGTTTAATATCTATACTTACTTTTCCTTTTTCTGTAAATTTTAAAGCGTTGGATAAAAGATTTTTTAAGATCTGATTTAATCTTTGTGAATCGGTCTGGATGAATTCAGGCAACTCTTTATCCAATGTACAAGTAAGTTTCAATTCTTTTTGCTCGGCAAGATGTTTAAAATCCCGAATGAGCCCGTCTGAAATGTTTTTCAGTGATACACTTTCAATATTTATTGACATCATGCCCGCTTCAATCTTGGAAAGGTCAAGAACTTCATTAATTAAAATGAGCAAATCATGACCACTTTTATAAATTATTTCAGCACTTTCAACCTGGATATCATCTAAGTTTTTCTTTTTATTCTCAGATAAATCTTTAGACAGAATAAGCAAACTATTAAGCGGTGTTCTTAACTCATGTGACATGTTTGCAAGGAATTCGGATTTATACTTGCTACTTATTTCGAGTTGTTTTGTTTTCTGTTCAATGTTGTATTTTGAATCTTCAACTTCTTTGTTTTTTTCTTCCAATGACTGGGTTTGCTCTTCCAGTTCTTCATTGGAAATTTGTAATTCTTCCTGCTGCTGTTTAAGATTTTGCGCCTGTTCTTCAAGCTCTTCATTCATTTGCTTCAGCTCTTCTTGCTGCGTTTGAAGTTCTTCACTTTGAACTTGTGTTTCCTCGAGCAATTCCTGAATACGTTTTCTTGCAATAGCCGAATTAACGCTAATTGCAATGCTGTCCATAGCAACATTGACGAATTCTTTTTCGGTTTCGGTGAAATCAGAAATGCTGCCTATTTCTATTACGCCCACTGTTTTACCTTCAAATAAAAATGGAGTAATGATTAAATGCTTTGGTTTGGTATTCAGAACGGATGAAGTGATGCGTATTTGTTCATCGGTTAGATCTGTTAAAGAAATTTGTTTTTGTTCAAGTGCAACCTGACCTATCAATCCTTCATTAAGTGCAAATTTTTCTTTTGTGTTTTCTGGAGACGAAAAAGCATATTGTCCGCAAAGAACTAGTGTGTTGTCATTGTCATTCAACTGATAAAGCGTTCCAATGTTTGCTTTCAGGTAAGTGCATAAAAAACTTATTGCTTTGTTCGCCAGATCTTCTATGCTTTGGTCTCCACTTAATTTATCGTTGAGTTGATTTTGACCTACAGCAAGCCAATTGTGTTTATTATTTGCTTCAGTTATTTCATGCAACGAGCGTGTCATTTTATTTAAAGCATTTCCCAAAGTGTCATTTTCTGAGCGGGGAATTAGGTTAACTGTATAGTCGCCAGAAGCAACTTTATTTGCATTTTCTGTTATCTCTCGAAAGCTTTCATTAACACTCACAAGTGAATTGAATATAGGTTTTAATTCATCATTTGTATCGTCCTCCAATTTCTCTTTTGAAAATTCACGACTTGCAATTTTTTCAGCTTCTTGTGCTATTACCGAAATTCGTTGGGTAATACTCTTAATAATCCAGACAGAAATAATAATTGCAATTAGGATACTTGCGATAATTAAAGCGATAATTAAACTTAATGTACTGCTATAACTTGCGTTATTTTCTGTTTTAGCATTTTCAATACTCTTATTATTCTTTTCAATGATTCTCTGTAACTGAACAATAGCAACATCTCTCATTTTGACTCCACTTTCAATAGAGATTGCAAATGCTTCCTCATTTTTATTGTTCATTGCCAAAGAGATAATCTCAATTAGGTTGGGTTGATAGGCTTTCCAAGTGGTTTTAAATTCCTTTAGAAAAATTATGCCTTTTCCTTCAACCAATTCTTGCAATTCAATTGTATTTTTTTCAATAATTTCAGATGCTTTGTAAATACGGTTTTTGTATTGTTCTTTTTGAATAATATCTTTTTCCATAATAATATTGTTTTCATTTCGGGCTACATCCAACATAGCAATCATCAATTCATATGAAAGGTTTATTTTTTTGGAATATACCTCTACAATACTATTTAGCCGATTATTAGATTCGGAAAATTTGTTGGTCATAAAAAACAACAAGGAAATAAGTAACACTAAAATAATAGTGAACCCTGCGAGTAATTTGCTTTTGATGTTTAGCTTCATGATTAAGTATTATTTTGTTTGTCCGTTTTTATTAGTAAATCAATGATATCTTCCAAGGATAAAATATAATCCACCTTTATAGCAGCAATTGCTGATGCAGGCATATAAGCCGATTCTGCAGTTTTAGGATCTTGTGCAATTGTTAAACCTCCGTATTCTTTTATTTTTTTTATGCCCGCTGTTCCATCCGAACTGGAGCCTGTTAGTATCACTCCAATCAATTTGTTTTTATATGCTTCGGCAGCCGATTCAAAAAGTACATCAATAGATGGCCTTGCATAATTTACACGCTCATCTACTGTTAAAGAAAATGTTTTATCTCTCTCAATCATCAAATGATAATTAGGCGGAGCAATGTAAACATTTCCGTTTTCAATTTTTTCTTTTTCATCTGCTTCTTTTATAGAGAGATTGCTTTTGTCATTTAAAAGTTTTATCCAATAGTTATCGGAGTACTCCCCCAAATGCTGGACTATAATAATTGGAGTTTTGAACTCTTTTGGTAAAAGAGAGAACATAACTTTCATCGCGTTCATTCCTCCGGATGAAACTCCGATTACAATGGCTTCATACTTCATTTTTTTAATATTCTTTTTTTGAATACCCGCTGTTTTTTATCCAACTCTTTGTATTCATCATGCAAATCTGTAAACCGTAAACTCTCTTTTGATCCCAAACATAAAATGCCTCCATTAATTAAGCTGTTATAAAAAAGATGTTGCACTTTATTTTGCAAATTATGATCGAAGTAAATTAGCACATTTCTGCATAATATCAAGTGTACTTCTGCAAAAACACTATCAGTTACTAAATTATGATTTGCCCATACAATGTTTTTTTTTAGTGATTGATTCATGATTACATTATCACGGTCGGATGTATAATAGTTCGAAAAAGAGTCTTTACCTCCCGACAATTGATAATTAGTAGTGTATTTCTTCATCATTTTGTTAGAAAAAATTCCTTCTTTTGCTTGATTCAGCGCTCGTTGATTAAAATCTGTAGCGTAGATCGTCGTTCTATCGTACAAACCTTCTTCTTGCAAAACAATCGCCATTGAATAAGCTTCTTCTCCTGTAGCACAGCCTGCATGCCATATTTTTATAAATGGATAGGTTTTTAAAATCGGTATGACATTTTCTCGCAACGAAACATAAAAGCTTGGATCGCGAAACATTTCGGTTACTGTTATAGATAAATCTTGTAAGAGCGTAGATCCAAAAATTTCATCATTCAGTACCATAGATTGCATTTGAGAAATATCTTCTATTCCCGACATTGACATCCTATTCATGATCCTTCGTCTAACGTGTGCTTCGGAATATTGGCTGAAATCATACCCATATTTCTGGTAAACAGCTTTCAATAAGGATGAAATTTCAAATTCAGACCAGTCTTTATTTCTCATTAGACATTACAAACAAATTTTCAAAAACTCTAAAGATAAGTATTCCAATTGCAATAGGTAACATGTTTACAACAAATGTTAGCGAATTGCTTATTTTTACATTTCCAGCTAAACAAATAACATCACTTGTAAGTTCACAAGAAACAATATCACCATTATTTAAAGTATTGTCTGAATAAGTTGGATTGTTAGTTCCGACATCAATGCCATTTTTTTTCCATTGAAAAATTGGTGAAGTTCCTCCCGCGTCAATAGTTGAACCAAAGTTTATCAAAGTACCGGCATTAATTGTAGTCGAAGGCGTTGCCATTATTATTATTGCTGGAATATGTTGCCCATTTGGATTGCTGTCAGATGAATTACCAT
>JACMOK010000115.1 GCA_014378065.1 Flavobacterium sp. | reverse complement strand
TGCGCATTTGTTAATCCAAATGCTAAAACAGCAATTGCTGATAAAATAATTTTTTTCATTTTTGTTTTGTTTTTGAAATTATCGTGTAAATATATAATTTAAATTTAATTAACAAAAAAAAACCTCACAATTATGAGGTTTTTAAACTTTTTTCTTTGTCAAAGGTTAAAATTTGTACAATAAACCAAAGGTTGGTGTATCAAAAAAATTGTTAAACAGATTCAAATTTCCTGAAAAAGAATTGGTTTTAGATTCTGTGTTGTTAACCACATCCTTATCATTGGTAGCGTTAAAAGCCAAAACATTAGATAAACCGAATGAAATTGCCATTTTAGGCGTTACGAAATAGTTCATTCCTAAATCAAGACCAACTCCAAAACCATCAATTTTGTTGGTTTCTACTGAATTTACTCTTTTCTTAGAAGACCCGAACGCCAAACCAAGTTCGGTGTACGTTTTAAATCTTTGACCTAAATTAAGGAAGTAGTATCTTGCGAATACACCTGCTCCAAAACCACTAATCTTTGATTCGTCAGTAGCCGGAGTAATTAGATCTGTATTTTCTTCCTTTGAAGAAGACATCGCAAGTTGTACCCCAATTGCGAAATCATCAGAAATAAAATAACCTGCCTTTGGTGTAAAAACCGTGTTGCTCTTTTTGATTTCTTCAAAATCTTTACCTTCAAATGAGTTCGTTTCTTTAGAACTGCTAAACGACAATTGACCTTCAATAAAAATATTGCCTTTAGAGAAACCGAATTCCTTTGCTTCCTTCACTTCTTTGTCTTGTGCGTTAGCATATCCAAATGCTAAAACAGCCATAACTGATAAAATAATTTTTTTCATTTTTGTTTTGTTTAAAATTTATGCTGCAAATTTAAATTTTTCTTATCGGCAGCAATACGAGGGCAAATCACAGTTGTAAACAATTTTATTAACATTTATTTCTAAGTGTTAACAACAAGCTAAATTTATTCACCTCTGATTTATAATTACTTACTTTTGAATCGCAACATTTAAGTAGCATAACCCTTTAAAAAAAATCAATTATGAAAAATTTCATTACCCTAGCCATTGTACTAATCTGCACCTTAAATAGCCAAGCGCAAATAAAAATTGGTATTAAAGCAGGTGCCAATTTCTCTAACCTAGATGGCACGTTTAATACAAAAACACGCACCGGATTTCATGCCGGAGCTGTACTGGAGATCAAAGCGTTTTCTAATTTCTCTATTCAGCCCGAAGTGCTATATTCCTCCCAGGGAGCTAAGTTTGAATCTTCGACCATTTCTGAAATCAATTACAACTATATCACCGTTCCGGTTCTGGCAAAATATTATTTGCTAACCGATATCTTTAGCATTGAAGCGGGTCCGCAGTTTGCCTTTCTGGTCAATGACAATGTAAGCAATGCTTTTAAAACCAAATCGTTTGATTTTGGTGCCGTGGCAGGTGTGGGTGTAAATGTTACTAAAAGTTTATTTGCTCAAGCCCACTATGTCATCGGATTGTCTGATACCACTACTGACGCCAACATAACCAACCGCGTGATCCAAATCTCTGTTGGGTATTTCTTTTAACTGACGAAGGCATACTTTGAGAAGCCGACCCTCTTGACAGGATCGGCTTTTTTATTCGCTGATTTTCTCAAAAATTATTTTGTTTTCTTTATTTTTACTAAAAAATAGCATGAAAATAATTATCATCAATGGTCCTAATCTAAATTTGTTAGGCAATCGAGAACCTGAAATATATGGTAAACAGACCTTTGACGAGTATTTCAAATCTTTAGAACAACAATTTCCTAGCGTTGAACTTCACTATTTTCAAAGCAATATTGAAGGAGAATTGATTGATAAAATTCAAGAAGTGGGTTTCGATTATGACGGTATTGTTCTTAACGCAGCTGCTTACACCCATACTTCTATTGCAATTGGCGACGCCGTAAAAGCAGTTAGCATTCCGGTGATTGAAGTACACATCTCTAATACTTTTTCAAGGGAAACTTTCAGACATCTCTCGTACATTTCTAATAATGCAACAGGAATCATTATGGGATTTGGATTGAAAAGTTATGCCTTGGCAATACAATCATTACTGTAAGTTACACCCCTTCACAAAGAAACATTTACAATAGAAACCCAATTTATGAAAAAGATTATTTTAAGTTTCTTTCTTCTTTTCGCCTTGCCCCATATTGCTCAGGTTAGGGGAACCGTTACTGATGACAAAGGAAATCCGTTACCTTCTGTAACAGTATTCCTCGAAAATACTTACACTGGAACCGCCACAAATGAAAAAGGACAATACGAACTTAAAATTAAAAAAACGGGCGACTACACATTGGTATTTCAATATCTCGGATTTAAAACTAAAAAGATAAATGTAAACATCACAACAACGATCCAAACCTTTGACGTGCAGCTTGCAGAAGAAAACTTCACTTTGAAAGAAGTTGTCATCAATAAAAAAGACAATCCAGCCAATGCCATCATCAAAAATGCAATTGCTAGCAAAAAGGAAAATACGGAAAAGACAGGGCGTTACGAAGCCGATTTTTATTCAAGAGGGATTTTTAGGATAAAGGGTGCTCCAAAAAAAATCATGGGTCAAAAATTTGATATTTTTGATGAGGTGCTTGATTCAACCCGTAGCGGGATCCTGTATTTGTCAGAAACGGTATCTAAAATTAGCTTTCAAAAACCCGATAAGCTTAAAGAAACCATCATCGCTTCTAAAGTAAGCGGAAACGACAATGGTTTTAGTTTCAACAATGCCGCAGCAGCCAATTTCGATTTCTATGATAATTATATTCCTTTACAGATCAACGTGGTTTCGCCGATTGCCGACAATGCTTTTAACTATTACAAGTACAAATTGGAAGGCAGTTTTTTTAATGAAAACAAACAGGAAATCAATAAAATAAAAGTCATTCCGCGACGCATTTCAGAGCCCGTAATGGAAGGATACATTTATATCGTAGATGACAGTTGGGCGATTTATGCCGTCGATTTAAACGTTATGGGAAGTCAAATTCAAAACCCTGCTTTGAATAATTTAACTATAAAGCAAAGTTTTACCTACAATAAGACCAATAAGATTTGGGTCAAAAATTCGCAGACACTGAATTTCACGGCGGGTATTTTGAGTATTCAGATATCGGGTGGCTTTACCTATGTATATTCTGATTATGTTTTTAAAAATGAGTTTGCCAAGCGAACTTTTACACGCGAAGTTTTATCTTTTGAAGACAATGCCAACAAGAAAGATTCTTTATTTTGGAGTGCCATCCGACCTGTACCGCTTACGAATGAGGAAACTACTGACTATCTCAAAAAAGACTTGCTGCAGACCAAGAAAAAGTCAAAAACTTACCTAGACTCTATTGATGCTAAAAACAATAAATTTGGAATTTTTAGTTTGCTAACCGGCTACAGGCATAACAATTCGTTTAAGAAAACCCAACTCGAATATACGGGTTTTTTGAAAGGGCTGAGTTTTAATACGGTTCAGGGTTGGGCCATCAATTCGGGTTTTAACCTGAGTGTTAGAGACGACGATAAAAGAACCTACGCGCTACTCAAGACCAATTTTAATTATGGATTTGCCGAAGAAAAACTGCGTACCGATGTCTCTTACACCAACAAATTCAGTAACCTCACGCAAAGTGAATTTAACATCGCGGGCGGAAGTGCCATTGCACAATTGGCAAGATCGGAACAGATTAGCCCTTTAATAAATACCTTCAGTACTTTATTTTTTAAAGACAATTACATGAAATTGTATGAGCGCAATTTTGCTTCTTTAAACTTTAAAAGAGAGATTGTAAACGGTATTGTTTTGAATGCCAATTTGGACTATTCAGAACGAAAGCCATTAAGAAACCATACTGATTATGTCATCCTAAAGGCCGAAAAATTATACACGTCCAACAATCCTTTATTGCCTTATGACTTTGAAACCCCTGCATTTCAAAAACACAATTTGATTAAAGCGGCTTTGTATGCGAAAATTAATTTTGGACAAGAATATTGGTCACGTCCCGACGGTAAATTTAATTTGCGCGACGACAAATATCCGGTAGTCCAGTTGGGCTATGAAAAAGGATTTGCCGGGTCAGAGAAAAAATATGAGTTTGATTTCATCAATACACGGATCAATTATGAAATCACTTTAGGAAATAAAGGAAATTTGGAAATACTGTTGAAAGGCGGGAAATTTTTTAATTCCCAGAGCATTTCATTTACAGATTATTACCATCCCAACGGCAACCAAACCCATGTGGGTCAAACCCCGAGTTATCTAAACATATTCAATTTGTTGCCCTATTATGTTCAAAGCACCAATGACGCTTATTTTGAGGCGCATGCAGAACACAACGACAAGGGCTATATCATGAATAAAATTCCACTCTTGAACAAACTTAAAGCTACCCTGGTGTTGGGTTACCACAACCTATCTGTTCCCAATCGCAATCCGTACCACGAATTTACCATAGGTTTAGACAATTTAGGATTTGGAAAGTTCCGGTTTTTTAGGTTTGATTACATTCGTTCGTATCAAAACGGCTATCAGGGAGATGGCATTGTTTTTGGATTAAAATTTTTGAATGTTATTCAATAACGATACGCTGTTTAATGCTATTCACTAGGTTCGATGTGAATTAAAATATGACCCAATTCAGGAATCGCTGCCTGTAAAGTGTCTTGCAGATTGTGCGACAATAAATG
>JACMOK010000114.1 GCA_014378065.1 Flavobacterium sp. | reverse complement strand
TGCCTGCGGACATTGTTCTGCCACGCGCCAGCCGAATTGTTCCTCAACCATAAAACGGTCAAATAAAACAATAGTAGGGTTTAAAGATGCTATAAATTTGTCAAATGCTGAATCATTGAGGGCAATGTTCACTTTTTCGACCCCTATTGAAGCCAAGTCAAACATAAAATCGCTATCGCCTGCCGCACAGGCAAAAGTAACTATCCAACCTTGCTGCTGAAACAAAGCTATCAATTGCATCATACGGGTTCCTGCCCCGGAAGAATTGGGTTCAGGCCATACAAAACCAATAATTAAAACCGTTTGGGCTGTGTTCATATCGTTTAGAAAAGGCTTGTAAAAATAAAGCTAATTTAACTTTAAATTTCACTGCGTGTTTTTAAATATAATTTTGTCTTACCTAAAATAAATCAATCGATGACAACATTGTGATTTTTTTGTCGTTAATTTTGTAAAATCATCAATCATTTTATCGGACCCGTTTCGGTGAGCTAAATCAAACATCATGTTAAAACAATTCTTCCTGCTGTCTTCAGGAGCCGACAGAAATCTGCTTAAAGATTGCTCCGAAGGCGAACAAACCAAATTCATCGGAATTGGCGCCACCGTTTTTTTTACCGCAGTAATGGCTTTTATCGCCAGCAGCTATGCTCTTTTTACCGTTTTTGACAATCCATACATCGCAATGGGATTTGGCGTGATCTGGAGTTTACTCATTTTCAATCTCGACCGTTTTATTGTCTCCACCATTCGGAAACGCGACCCTTTCTGGAAAGAATTACTTCAGGCGACGCCCCGAATTATTTTGGCCGTAATCATTGCAATCGTCATTTCAAAACCGTTGGAAATTAAAGTTTTTGAAAAGGAAATCAACACCGTTTTATTGAAAGAAAAAAATGCGATGGCGCTGAGTAATAAAAAGGAACTGGCTCAATATTTCGCAACCGATTTAGACAAAAATAAAACACAAACTGATAGTCTTAAATCAGAAATTATCCGAAAAGAAAAAGAGGTAAACGCCTTATACCTAATTTATATCACCGAAGCCGAAGGCACAAAAGGCACCATGAAATTAGGTAAAGGACCTGTTTTTGCAGAAAAAATCGCCAAGCATGATTTGGCAAACGCCGAACTCGATACGCTTCGAAAAAACAATTTGAGCAAAATTGCGCTACTTGAAAAAAAGTCGGAAACCCTGCAAAATGATTTGAATAAAAAAATATCCCAAACGCAACCCATTATTGAGCACTTTGATGGTTTGATGGCACGAATCAACGCATTGAATAAATTGCCCTGGCTGCCTTCCCTCTTTATAATGCTGCTCTTTCTAGCCATTGAAACTTCGCCCATCATCGCCAAATTATTGTCTCCGAAAGGCGAATATGATTTTAAACAAGCAGAGATCGAAACAGCACTGCAAGCCACACTTGCACAACACAAATACCAGCGTGATTTATTGGTCAAAACCAGTGCTTCAATGCACGATAAAGTATATGCCGATATTGCAGACGACACTAAACTACACGATTTGCAACGGCGAAAAGCGACCGAATTACTTGAATTGCAAGCGCACAGTTTTGTAGACAAACAAAAGAAGACGCTTTAGTTTTTTGTCCAGTAAGCATTACAGAACAAAACCAAATAAAAAACCCGACAATAATTTGCCGGGTTTCTAATTTAATACTTTTAAATACTTGGAAACAGACTCTTACATCTGCCCTAAGATTTCTTTCTTAAAGGCGTCATATTCGCCTTGCAAAATCAAGCCATTGTCAAGTAATTTCTTATAATTTTGTAGTTTATCAAACAAGGCTTCGCTAGAAATATCGGCTGCCTTTTCAGTCGCTTCCTCTGGGTGTCCATCCGGATGTTGTTTCTCATCTCTATATCCAGAAAGCGAAACCGGTATAATTTCGGTATAATCAACTACTTCTTCTGTTTCCATCTCTTCAATCGTTTCCGCTGAAAAAACATGTTCCGTCGCTTCCAAATCGGCAGTGGAATTTTTGCCCAAATGGGCTGCCAAACCATTTTTTAAAACGTCCAGCTGTTCCTTGGCGTAAGTGAAAATTTTTCGCGCCTGTGTTTTTGGAATGTAATCGATCGATATGGTCAAATCGGTTTTTGTAGCAAACGAAAATTCAGATCCCAAAATATTTTCCTTAACAAATGTAGCTTCAATATCGTCCCAATTGTAATCAGTAAAATCCATCGAAAGACCCAAGTTTTTAGGCTTGCAAATAATGATTCGCTTGTTGGTTAACACAATACTGTCGGGGAAAACTGTTAACGCCGGCTTTTTCTGAACTCCGATATATCCGACTTCTTCCCCCTTCATTAAAAGATCATTGAGTTTCGAAGTAATTTTCTCGATGGCTTTCGGATCTTGTTCTTCATTTAGGAATTTTTTGATTTGCTCTTTCATAACTGTATTTGAATATTCGTGATTCGGATAAAGTTTAAACGGCTTGACTTTATTTTTATTTTTACACAAAAATACGCTCAATTTTTTAATGCCAGGATTTCAGACTGAATTTTTTTGGTAAGGCTTTTAAAAACAAGTTCATAAGAATGTGTTATCAGTTCTCTAAGAAATGAATCAGAAACCCCGCGATTGACTTTTACAGTATTCCAATGCACTTTGCTCATGTGAAAACCCGGTTCGATATCGTCATATTGGATACGCAGTTCGTCAGCCCAATCGGGATCACATTTGAGATTCACCGCTGGATTTCCTTTCTCCCATTCGCTTAACGACGCCAAAGCAAACATTTTGCCACCCACTTTAAAAACAAGCGTGTCCTGATCAAAAGGAAAATGTTCAGTAACTGCTTTTTTCGACAAAGAGTATTCATATAAGGTTTCCAAGTTCATTGATGCGAGTTTTGATTTAAATTAATGTTTTTTCCATCATTTTTTCTGGATGCGATAACGCGGTAAAACCAAATTTCTCGTATAAAAAATGAGCATCTGTAGTAGCCAAGCGCCAAATTTTAATTGCTTGCAACTGGGGTTCCTTCATCATGGCATCCATCAAAATAGCCGAATATCCATTGCCACGCTGCGCTTCGGTGATGAAAACATCCATGACATAAGCAAAAACGACATAATCTGTGACGACTCGTGCAAATCCAATCTGTTGGGCGTCGAGATAAATCCCAAAGCAGAACGAATGGTCAATCGTGGTTTGCACTTCTTCAATGGTTCGCCCTGCGGCCCAGTATATGTTTTTCAGAAATTGCTGGAGGAATGGCAAATCCAATTTGGCCTTATCAGTAGAAACTTCTATCATATCGCGTATAAAATGGGTTTACTCGGACTTGCGTCATTTTCGAAAGAAGCCATTTGGAGATTCAATAAATAACTGCCATCTAAAACTTCATCAGCAACAAAAATCATTTCAGTAATAGTCGCATTTAAACGGGCCTCGTTGTTAAGATGCTGCACGTCAGTAACATTCCAAAATGCTTTGTGCGCCAGCAATTTTCCTTCATCATGCTCCTTGTCAACGCTTGGCAAATCAATCAGCAAATGCTGAATACCACAATTTCGAATATAAAATGCTGCTGCTTCACTCAAATACGGCGGATTAGAATTTGAATATTTCATCGATAATTTAGCGCTCTTGTTGGGCAATGTTCGGATGACAATGGCTTCCGGAGTTTTACCTTTCAATGCCTTTTCGATTTGAGATTGGGTGATAACTAAATCTTCATCTATCCTTTCAGGCTCGATAGAAATTAATTCCGCTACAAAGAAAAACTGTTGCAGCGATTGGTTGACACTGTAAAATTCGGTGGTAATGTGTCCCAAACATTCGGTATGTGTCCCGTGACCGTGTGGATTAAAAAATATAGCATTAAAATTGGTGCTGCTTCCTTCTGAAACTTTGCCAATCCAATTGCCAAAACGAACCGGTTCTATGACTGGTTTTTCAATATACCACGCAATAGGGTTCGCATCAGTGTTTGTTAGTGGAATGGAAATGTCAATGGGTTTCGATAAATCGACTTCAAAGGTTTGGTGGCTGGTGGTTATTTTGGCATTCATATTTTACCGCAAGGTTTTCAAATCTTTAAACCAAAATTTGCTAACAGAAATTGGCGAATCATTTAGTTTTACACTTTCAAATTTAAGTAAAATAAGTCTGATGCAATTCCATCAGTTAAAAATTTTCCTTTGGTGGTGGTTCTTAAAATGTTGTTTTCAACGGAAAGCAAGCCGTCGTCTAAAAATTTGGGCAGTTGTTGGTTTAGATAATCCAAATAATTGACGCCAAATTCCGTTTCAATTTTTTCCAGAGAAACACCCCAAATGGTGCGCAATCCGGTCATGATATATTCGTTGTAGCGATCGGTGACCGATAAAATTTCGGTTTCATTTGGCAGTTGATTGTCGGCGATTGACTTTAAATACTTGGGGTTATTGGAAACATTCCAGCTTCTGGAAACACCATCATAACTATGCGCCGACGGACCTACGCCGAGGTATTTTTTTCCGAGCCAATAAGCAGAATTGTTTTTGGAAAAATAATCTTCCTTGCCAAAATTCGACAGTTCGTAATGGATAAAATCATGGGCTTCGAGCATGTCGGTCAATATTAAAAAATGTTCTTGTGCCGATTCGTCGTTGGGTTTTGCTATTATGCCGTTTTGGATTAATTTAAAAAGGGCCGTTTTGGGCTCGACTGTCAAGGCATAACTCGAAATGTGAGAGATTCCAAAAGACAAGGCGGTTTCGATATTTTGTTGCCATTTTTCATTACTCATTCCGGGAATGCCATAGATTAAATCGAGTGAAATGTTGTCGAAATATTGCGTCGCCAGCTCAAGGCTTTTTTTGGCTGCTACGGCATCATGCGTGCGGTTCATCATTTGCAAATCGTCATCAAAAAATGATTGAACACCAATGCTAAGCCGGTTAATTTTACTTTTAGACCAAGCGATTATTCGGCTTTCGGATAAATCATCTGGATTGGCTTCGAGCGTGATTTCTGCCTTTTCGGAAACCTGATAATTTTCATAAATCGCATCGAGCAGCAAGTTAATTTCCGTTAAAGTTAAAATGGAAGGCGTTCCACCGCCAAAATAAATTGTTTCGACGATGTAGTCTGACAATTCTTTTTTTCGCATTTTCAATTCTTGGGCCAGTGCCAAAACCATCGCATCCTTGTTTTTCATTACTGTCGAAAAATGAAAGTCGCAGTAATGACAAGCTTGCTTGCAAAAGGGAATATGAAGATAGATTCCTGACAAGTTAGTTGAAGTATCGATTTGTTACAAAAATTACCGCTCTGAAATGGGTCATTTATTATTTTACTCTGTTTTCATTTTGTTTTACGAATGCATCCCAACCAGTATAACTTTTTTCGCCCACCACTTTCCCGGTATTAAAAAAATGACACACAGCCGCAGCCAAACCGTCTGTGCTGTCTAGATTTTTAGGCAATTCTTTCAATCCTAACAATTGTTGTAGCATTTTGGCCACTTGTTCTTTACTTGCATTTCCGTTTCCGGTAATGGCCATTTTTATTTTTTTGGGTTCGTATTCAGTAATCGGAATTTGTCGAGACAGTCCCGCAGCCATAGCCACACCTTGTGCCCTTCCTAGCTTGAGCATCGATTGCACGTTTTTGCCAAAGAAAGGTGCTTCAATCGCAATTTCATCAGGATGGTGCGTTTCGATGAGTTCGATTGTGCGTTCAAAAATAACTTTAAGTTTGGTGTAGTGGTCGTCGTATTTCGAAAGGAGGAGCTCATTGAGCTGGAGAAATTCCATTTTCTTGTTGACAATTTTTATCAATCCGAAACCCATGATGGTCGTTCCGGGATCAATGCCTAAGATGATGCGTTCGTTTGTCCTGCTCCGCTAAGTCGCCAAGTTTAAGTAAATATCAATAAAATTCTGAAGAGTTTTCTTTACTTTGCAGTAATGATGACGATTCCGGACAAAGTTAAGCAATTCCTCGTTTTTATAATCAAAGTTTTGATTGTAGCCGGCGCTTTTTATTTTATTTATAATCAGCTAGTGCACAATGACAAACTCGACTGGCAGAAATTTACCGTTTTGTTCAAAAAAAATCAATCGGTTTGGGGCATTTTATTTTTGATATTGCTGAGTTTTTTAAACCGCTTTTTTGAGATCTTAAAATGGCAAAATTTGGTGTCCAGTTTTCAACACATTTCCATTTTGGAAGCGACTGCGCAAGTTTTAGGTGCTCTGACTGCGGGTATTTTTACACCCAACGGATTGGGAGAATATGCCGGCAAGGCTTTATTTTTCGAAAAGTCGGTGACCAAAAAGATTATATTCCTTAATTTGATTTGCAACGGTATTCAGATGATATTGACTGTCGTTTTTGGGATGTTGGGTTTGCTGTATTTTAATGCGCAGTTACAAATTATTACGAGTCGAACGATAGGTGTCATTTTTGGAATGGTGGTGGTTTTGTTTTTAGTTGTCTTTTTCTTAAAAAGTTTCGCCATTAGAGGCTATTCGCTAGAAAAACTGTTGCATAAAATCGGCCAACTTCCAAAACCGATACATCAAAAAAACATTGTTTTGGGGCTTTGCCGTTATCTTGTTTTTTCGCACCAATATTATTTTTTGTTTTTGGCGTTTGATGTTGATGTACCGTATTTCACTTTAATGTCGGCAATAACGAGCATCTATTTTTTAGCATCTTCTTTGCCTACTTTTCAGTTTTTGGATTTTGCGGTAAAGGGCAGTGTAGCCGTCTATTTTTTTGGAAAGCTCGGCGTGAATGAATGGATTGTGGTTTTTATTACCACGCTTATGTGGTTTTTTAATGTTGTTTTGCCTGTACTTTTGGGAAGTTATTTTGTCTTAAATTTTAAAATGAAACCCACCACATGATAATCCTTTTAATCCTGATCCTTTCGGTTTATGTGGCCATGATAGGCGAACTGATTTATGGTTTCGATAAAATTAAGATGCCCGCAGCGTTACCAACCATGCCCAAAACTTTCTTTTCGATTGTCGTGCCTTTTCGCAACGAAAGTAAAAATTTACCCTTGCTACTTGACAGCATTAAAAAACTACAGTATCCGGTTGATTTGTTTGAAATTATTTTAGTAGATGATTTTTCGGATGACGACTCTGTACGGCAAGTGTACCAATGGCGTATGGCCAACGGCGGCTTTCAAACGACGCTTTTGGAAAATATTCGACGCTCTCAGTCACCAAAAAAAGATGCGATTTCACGAGCAATGCCCATTGTTAAAAATCAGTGGGTGATTACTACAGATGCCGATTGTGTGGTTCCTGAGCAATGGCTTTTGGCTTTGGATCAATACATTCAGCAACACGACGTGGCTATGGTAGTGGGATCGGTTACTTGTGCGTCTGAAAACTCATTTCTGCATCATTTTCAGCAATTGGATTTAACCAGTTTGCAAGGCACGACGATAGGCAGTTTTGGATTGGGGTTGGGTTTTCTCTGCAATGGTGCCAATTTCTGTTACACCAAATCATTTTTCAATGCATTGAATGGATTTGATGGAAACAACCAGCTGGCCAGCGGCGATGACGTTTTTTTATTGCAGAAGGCGATGCGACAGCATCCCGAAAAAGTGCGCTATTTAAAATCAAAAGCCAATATTGTCCTGACAAAACCTTTGGAGAGTTGGCGATCGTTGTTTTTTCAAAGGGTGCGCTGGGCCTCTAAAACGGGTTCTTATGACAGCGTTTTTGGAAAAGACCTCGCGGTGATCGTTTTACTGGGAAACTTGGGTGTGCTTTTGGGATTGGGTTTGGCCGTTGCGAAAACAGTTTCATGGTGGGTTTTTGCCCTGTTGTTTGGCGTGAAGTTTATTTTTGATTTTATATTACTTTACAAAAGCAACCGCTTCTTAAGTGACAGACGCATGCGTTTCCTGTTCGGGAGCAGCATACTGTATCCGTTTTTTTGTGTTGGGGTCGCGCTGTATTCTTTTTTTGGCGGGTTTGAATGGAAAGACAGGGCGTTTCAGAAGTAATCAACATTATTCTTTTAGTACTTTCAAACTCATGTTTTCTCCTTTTTTATTTTAAATCGTAACAATGTCCAAACCAGCTGCTCCGTAAATTGCCATATGAACTCTTGAAGTATTGGTAAATTATTCTTATTGAACTATTTGCCCTGACATATTGACAACGGAAACATTTATATTTTGATACGTTTATGGCAAAGCAATTTAAAACTTTTCATTGGTAGGGTTTGGATAAGCCTGTAAATTGACAGTCGAAGAATTTGAGGTGATGAGTTGAGGTTCTAGTTTGAGTAGCCAAAAATCGTAATCCCACGATAAGCGTCTGTTTTTTCTCCAGATATTAAAGAGTTTGATGACACAGTTAACAGAAAATTGTTTTAAGCAGTAATTGAAATAGTGTCTCCCTCAGCGATACCGGTTCGTCCAATTGTTTTATCCCAAATTACTAAACCCGATTCATCGGTTTTAACAAGCCAATAATCATTGCCAATAGTCTGCTGAATAGGAATAATCAAAATTTTTAATAATGGTTAGATATACATTTTACACCTATGGAGTGGTCAAGTCGGATGTTGTAGTTCATGTTTGAGCGAGTCTATTGAAAACGGTATTTTGAATTAGCACGTTACTTGTATTACAGCCGCCGCAATAAACTTGGGAGAATAGAATAAAGTTGTACAGAATTAGCAAAAACGCAGACTAATAGTTATGTCTGTAGAAATATTATAGCCCGGATAGCAGCGAAAATCCTTGCCATTGCAAGATTGTAGCGAATAGCCGGAAACAGCTCCCCATTCAAAATTTACAGATCGAAGTGCTTTATTCGATTTTTAAAATGACGGGCAATATAAATTGGGTTTTGACAGGAATGCCACGTTTGATGGCAGGGCTGATGTTGGGGAAATCTATGAGACGTGCTTTGAGAATGCTATCGATTTTGGAGGTATTGTAAGACAGCGTATCTTTAATTTGAGGTTCAAATTTCACCGTGGCATTCGGAAATACTGTTACCTTTACATTGATCGTGTCGAGGGTCGGGTATAAAACGGAAAGTGTGTCGGCGCTTAATTTCTGCTGAATCAGTTGGGTTAGAAATTCGAAGAAGCACTGCTGCTTTTGGGTTTTGTCGGCAATTGAATCGCAGTTGGCTACCGAGGGA
>JACMOK010000113.1 GCA_014378065.1 Flavobacterium sp. | reverse complement strand
TTTTTATCCCGGTAAAAATTTGGGTGCTTTAGGCGATGCCGGTGCCGTTACCACGAGCAACGACGAACTGGCTGAAATGGTAAGAACTTTGGGAAATTATGGCAGCCGAAAAAAATATGTGAATGAGTTCCAAGGATTGAACAGCCGACTTGATGAAATACAGGCTGCTTTTTTGGAAGTCAAACTAAAATATATCGACAAAGAAAATCAATACCGAAGACAACTCGCTTCAATGTATCTCAACGGTGTTAAAAATGACCAACTTATTTTGCCCATTCCAAATAATAGCACCTTCGGTTACGCCGAAAATAAGGAGCACGTTTGGCATTTGTTTGTAATTCGCACCAAATACAGAACGCTTCTGCAAAACTATTTAGAGCAAAATGGAATACAGACTTTAATACATTACCCAATTCCTCCAAACAAGCAGTTGGCCTACAAAGCACTCAACCAATTGGATTATACTTTAACCAATACTATCCATGACGAGGTATTAAGTTTGCCGTTGAGTCCGGTGATGTTAGAAACAGAAGTCAAGAAAGTGATCGACGTCTTGAATCTTTTCAGAGCTTTTTAAATTCACTGCAAACCACCGACCAAAAAATATGATTCAAGCCTCGAAGACCCATAACAACCGAAAGCCGTGGAATTGGTTGGTATACCAAAGCAGCGATCAATTTTTAAACAAGTACACGTCGCATTATAAAGGTAATTTATATGATTTGGGTTGTGGCGTGCGGTCTTACGAAGATTTTTTCTTGAATTTCTCTGACAGTTATGTTGGAGTCGACTGGGGAGCGAGCATTCACGATACCAAAGCTGATATCTTTGCCGATTTAAACCAACCTTTGCCGGTAGCATCTAATGTAGCCGATACGGTCGTTTGCTTGTCGGTTTTGGAACATCTGTCAGAGCCGCAAACCCTCTTAAATGAAGCCTTTCGCATCATGAAGTCAGACGCGGTTATGATCTTACAAGTGCCTTGGCAGTGGAAGTTACATGAAGAACCGTACGATTTTTTTAGGTACACACCTTACGGATTAAAACATTTGGCAGCAAAAGCTGGTTTTCATGATGTTCAGGTGGAAGCCACAAGCGGTTTCTTTTCGATGTGGTTTTTAAAATTCAACTATTTTACACTCGGACTGATCACGGGACCTCGAATACTGCGTGCCCTAAAAAAAGCCATTCTGCTTCCACTTTGGTATATCGGACAAAAATTGGCACCAACATTAGACAAGTTAGATAAGAATTGGGCTGCGGAATCCCAAGGGTATTACGTTATTGCCAAAAAAAGATAATTGGAGACAAAAAATACAAACTATAAAGCTATTTTTAAAGCCACTTCCATTTTTGGAGGGGTTCAGGTATTCAATATTTTAATCACTCTGATTCGTAGCAAAGCATTGGCCATCCTCATAGGAACCGCCGGGATGGGATTGAACGGTTTATTTATGTCAGGCTTAAATCTTATCAGGACGTTTTCTTCTTTAGGCCTTGCCGAGAGTGCGATAAGCGATATTTCAAAAGCACATGCCTCGGGAGATACCGAGACAATGAACAAAACGGCTACTGTTTTTAGCAGGTGGATATGGATAACTGCCGTCTTTGGAATAGTGTTAACCATAAGCCTTTCTTCTGTTTTAAGTAGGTTTACTTTTAACAATACAGCACATACGAGCTCATATATTTGGTTGTCTTCTACTTTTATTTTCGGTACCCTGTCAGGCGGAATTTACACATTGCTGCGCGGGACCAGACAGTTGAAATACCTAGCACAGTCAAATATTATGGGTGGCGTCGTCGGATTATTGGTGGCCTTACCTATTTTTTATTATTATGGAATTAATGGGGTAGTGCCCGCCATTATTGCAACGGCATTCGGAAATTATTTGGTTTCGCTTTTATTTAAAAACAAAATCAAGTACAAAAAAGTAAATTTAAACTGGTCAGAAACTTTAGTCTTAGGCAAACCTATGGTTACTTTAGGGATTAGTCTGACCATAATTAGTTTACTGGCCGCGGGAATTGCCTTTTTTCTCAACGCGTTTATTTCAAAAACAGGCACGCTATCAGATGTGGGATTATACAACGCTGGTTTGGCAATTGTAGACGGTTATGTAGGAATGGTTTTTACCGCTATGGCCACCGATTATTACCCGCGATTGTCTGGCGTTATTCACCAAGAAAATGGATGGAAGCAATTAGTCGACGAACAGGCGCAGCTGGTCTTAATCATATTGAGTATGGTTTTAGTATTATTAATTTCAACCACACCTTTGTTAATTCGTGTGCTATTGAGCAAGGAATTTTTGGCGGCTCAGGATTTTATTTTTTGGTCTGTCTTAGCCATCCCGTTGAAGGGTTTGGTTTGGGTAGTGGGTTTTGTGGTGCTGGCCAAGGGCGACAACCGGCTTTTTTTGACTATTGAAATTATTGCTAACCTGCTGGTTTTAGTTTTTAATTTGCTGTTTTATAAATACTATGGTATTAATGGATTGGGCATTTCGATGTTGCTCGGTTATTCGCTTTCTATTATCTTTATGCTGACCATATTAAAATCGAAATACAACTTTCAATTTTCAAAAGAGGTGTTTGTCCTGTTGTCAAAAGCGCTGTTAGCTTTATCGCTTTGTCTGATTTGCATAAAAACCTTAGGCTATCCGAATGCTTACTTTGCCGAAGCAGTGATTGTAGTCGCCACGCTTTGGTATAGCTTGTATGAATTGAATAAAAGAATGAATCTAAACGAATTAATAATCAATTTGAAATCAAGATTCCACAACAAATGAAGATAGGAAAATACATTAAAATACTTGCATTTGTTTGTGGCACGGTTATAAAATTAAATTTATTTAAAACATTATATTTTAATTTTAAAGAGTTGTCTTTCATGCAGGCTCTAAAATTACCGGTGCATTTTTATGGCAAAACAGACTTTGTAAATCTCACAGGAACTTTTAAGATTCTAACCTCAGAAATTCATTTTGGGATGATAGTTTTTGGCGGCAAACACGAAATAGTTGTATCTTCTAATGTACCTACAAGAATTTATAACTCTGGAACAATCGAATTTTTCGGACCAGCAGTTTTCGCGAGGGGAATTAACATTATGGTTTGGGACAATGGCCTACTATCGATTGGCCAAAATTTCTCGATCGGAAGTCTTAGTCGTCTCATAATTTTCCGCAATATGAAGTTTGGTGCTGACGTATTGGTTTCATGGGAATGCCAATTTTTTGATACCGATTTTCACTTTTTCCTCTCAGACCAACAAAAGATTAAGGATAACTGCGCTGATGTTTTTGTAGATGATGGCGTTTGGATTGGCTGTCGCGTTACGGTATTAAAAAACACAAAAATCGCAAAAAAATCGATAGTTGCTGCTGGTTCACTGTGTTCAGGAAATTATATTGATAAGTTTGGCGAGGCCGTTTTACTAGGTGGAATGCCAGCAATATTGCTCAAAAATAATGTATCGTATTTAAAAAATAAGTGTCATGAAACCGAGTTGTTCGATTATTTTGCAGCCCATCCAAATACCGAAATAGTTTGGAACAAATAGTCACAGTTGCCATTACAACTTACAACTCTGGCGCGTATGTGTTACAAACGCTGCATAGTATTTTTAACCAAACGTATCAAAATATAGCATTGATTATATCTGATGATTTCTCAGTAGATGATACCCTTACGCTGGTATCACACTGGATGAACCAAGAAGAAAATCAAAATAGATTCCGAAGCATAGAATTGATTACGGTAACAGGAAATACCGGTGTTTCTGCCAATTGTAACCGTTGTATAGCCGCAGCGCCTTCCGATTGGATTAAATTTATAGCTGGGGATGATATTTTACTGCCCAATTGTATCGAAGACAATATGTTATTTGTCAACAAGAATCCTAATGCCCATGTCATTTTTAGTCAAGTCAAAGTATATCAAGATGATTTTTTGGAAAAGAACTATTTGCGAACTGCTCCTGATGCGTACCCCGAAAATCTGATGAATGAAGGTATAACAGCATTCAATCAATTTCAACTGCTGCTCGTTTCAGACCGAATGCATTACACCCCTTCTTATTTTTTTAAAAAGGAAGCTTTGCTTAAAGTTGGCGGTTACGACGAAGGCAACCGTATGGTCGAAGATTATCCGATGTGGCTTAAGCTGACCCAATCGGGGGAACGTTTGTGTTATTTTCATCTCCCTACTGTAGGCTACAGAATTCACTCCAAAGCGATAAACAATGTAGGTGATGGGGTATTGTTCAAACCCTCATTACGCAACAATTTCGCGGTACGCAAAGCCATAGCGCATCCTTTTTTACCTTGGGAAATGGTGAAATCAGAACAATATATACATTGGGTTTCTGGATTTTTTCAAAAGTGTGGTTGGAATAAAAACACCCAATGGAACAGCCGTTGGTATCATTTCGCGATTTTTTATACAAATCCATTTTACTATTGGTATGCACTCAAAAAAAGACTGCCAGCCAACAAAAACAATCCATTTTATTTGTAGCCCATGCGTTTGAG
>JACMOK010000112.1 GCA_014378065.1 Flavobacterium sp. | reverse complement strand
TTTTAATAAAGGTATTACGGTTTTTAAAATTTTGGGGTTATACGATTAATATACGCACAGTTTAAAGTAATTTGTTACGGATAAAAAATATTGTTTTCTGGCGTACCGCCGTAAAAATTGCTCTTGGTAAACTATAAAAAAATTAAAATACAAAATTTAATATTTTAGAATTTTATTTAATATTCTTGATGGAAATAATCAACATTAATAACAGTTAAAACAGTTTATAATGGCTATTTCAATCAATAATTGGCTAGCAATAAGTGATGAAATATTGGTAGATACTATTGCAGCATTTGTAAAATACAATCGATTATTACAAAACAAAACCCAACAACAACTAGTCAGAGAAGCTGGAATCAATCGCGCCACTGTGACCCAAATAAAAAAAGGAAAGAAAATAACATTGAAATTCTTGCTACAGGTCCTTAAAGTATTGAATTTACTTTAAATTTGAACAAACCAAAAGACAAAGAGCCAAAAACAAAGACGATAGCAACGACCGAAAATCCGCCTTGTAATGATTACAACCGCCTACATCAATCTTTGGAAGAACTAGTGGGAGCAATATCGTGAGATACCAACAGTTAAACTACAAGCTCTACATACGACCAAAAATTCATAGCAAACAGTTCGTCGGTGGCACCTGAAAAAATGCCATTAAGTCAAGCAACTCGAATTTTTTCCTTCCCAGATCTAGTTAAAAATGCAACTTTCAAAGGACTACCAGGACTACTAGACGATATAATGCCAGATAAATAAAGCAATCAATTAATAAATGCTTAGTTGGCACAAAACGGCTGCCCGAAAAATAGTTTGAATCCGGTCGAGTTGTTATGCTTTATTGGCACAAAGAACCGGGAACATTAGAATTTCATCCCCTACAATTTAAATCCAATCAAACGACTTTAACAATTGAAATAGACAATTTGCTAAAAATAACTCAAGTCAATTTGAAACCAACCTAAATATCCATGAGCAAAAAGCATTATTGGATATTCTAAAACAGGAGCATCAGCACTGGTAAACAAATACGCTTTAATAGATTTTTTATTAGCCAATTAAATCCCCGACTTACCTTCTAAAATAAATTCCGATTCAGCTGACTTATTAAAAATTAAGGTACACAGCTTGGTTTCGTAACTCAATAAGTGAATGATGCAATTATTTCAAAAAATTACGTAACACTTTGTTTTTGTACCATCCTTAAATTTATTAAAATTCTGAATAAAAAAAACACTTAACGTTTGTGTTTTAATGCGTATCATTTTTATAAAAGAAGCAATTTTTACAATTAATTAAAAATATTTATTTTGAAAACTTCTGATAACATGTCGAGTGAGCAGTCTAATATTGACAATATTACTTCAGGTAAAAATTTATCTGTTTGGTTTGCTGCAGTTAACCAATCTATCTCTTATGAACCATTAAACAGTGATATTGATACAGACATTTTGGTTATTGGCGGAGGCATCTCAGGCCTTACCACTGCTTATTGCCTGGCAAAAGAAGGACGAAAAGTAATATTGGTCGAAGATGGGTACATTGGCAGTGGCGAATCAGGAAGGACTACCGGTCACCTCACTTGTGCTCTGGATAATCGCTATTTTGAACTTGAAAAAATATATGATAAGCCTACTGCACAATTAGCGGCCAACAGCCACATGAAAGCCATTGAATGGGTAGCAACCACCGTAAAACGGCATAATATTGATTGCCATTTTAAAAGAGTTGATGGATATTTGTTCTTACACGCGTCCGATACAAAAGAATCTTTAGAAAAAGAATACCAGGCTACCCAAAGATCGGGGCTTATTACTGAAATGTTAAATTCTGTTCCAGGTATTAAAGCAGAAGATGGTAAAAGGTGCATCAAATTTTCCGATCAGGCACAGTTTCATATTTTGCTTTACTTGAAAGGACTGGCAGAAGCATTTATTCAATTGGGAGGTACCATTCATACACAAACAAAAGCAGAAAATGTAACCAAAGAAGGCGCTACCGCAAATGGATATTCTGTAAAAGCCAATCATATTGTTGTAGCCACTAATACCCCAATAAATGATTGGGTTACCATGCACACCAAGCAATGGCCTTATCGCACCTATGTTATAGGAGCAAAAGTTCGTAAAGGTACTTTGCCATACGCTTTATGGTGGGATACCGGTGATCATGAATCCAAATGGATATCGCAACCTTATCATTATGTCCGATTGGCTGAGTATGATGACCAATATGATATACTTATTGCAGGCGGCGAAGACCACCGCACAGGTCAGGCTGATGAAGAAGAAATCAAAGAAGAAAATCGTTATACAAAATTGATAGAATGGACAAAGGAGCGTTTTCCAAGTGTAGAAGATATTGTTTTAAAATGGTCTGGTCAGGTTATGGAACCCGTTGATTCCCTTGCATACATTGGTAAAAACCCAGGTGATGATAACATTTATATTATCACAGGTGATTCTGGCAATGGCATGACACACGGAACGCTCGGTGGAATAATTATTACAGACATTATTACGGGAAAAGATAATCCGTGGATAGAAATGTATAGTCCATCCCGAATTACATTGAAAACTACTAGCGACTATTTGCACGAATTGGGAAATATGGTTATGCAGTATGGCGATTGGCTGGGCGATGCTGGTATAAAAAATCCTGAGGATTTAAAACCAGGGGAAGGTGGAATCGTGTCTTCTGGATTTAAAAAGATTGCAGTGTACCGAGATGAAGAAAACAACTTACATACCTGCACAGCGGTATGTCCTCACCTGGGTGCAATTTTGCAATGGAATGCTGATGAAAAAACATTTGACTGCCCAATGCATGGCTCTAGATTTACTGCGGTAGGCAAAGTCATTAATGGTCCCGCAGCATCCGATTTAAAAAAGGTGATAGTAAATACAGAACATCCGATTACGCATTAATCCTAGGGTATTTTCTTAAAGAATTATTAGTTTAAAACCAATTCTAACAATTCAAGAAAAATTTACATAGAATAATCAAACTTCTTTTCCAAAAAAGAAACCAAATTTAAACTTATTCAATCCAGCAACCGGCGATCTAACTAACCTATCGAATTTGCAACGCCAATAAAAAAGATTCAGTCTGTTATCGATTAAATTTTTTATTTTATTCAATAGTGAAGAACTATACCCATTTGATAAGACAGTTTATAGTAAAAAGGTACTCTAAAAAAGTAAAGTTATGTATAAATATGATATATATATGGTTTGCCAGTGCCAAATAAATATTACAAAAAGTTATAGCTTTTGACGACTTTATCCTACTGTCTAATCGCACTTAGAGAAATTATTGTACAAAATGAAATAACTTATTAATAGAGTGTTAATTGCGGAATTTATAACAAATTTTTAAATATAAAGCAAGTTTCTACTGTGCACCCGCCGGATTTTATTACAGTTAATTATTTTTCCAGACTAAGTGTAAAATTAATTAGATCTTGTATCGATCTTAGTCACAGAATATTTTTTTGTGGAATACTTTTGTTAAATTAAATTCTTAATTGCTTTTATTGTGTTACTTTTGTTTAATCTATTTAGACAAAACATGAACAATGTAAAAAATGTGTTTAGCATTAAGGATCTTGAAAATCTTTCAGGAATTAAAGCGCATACAATTAGAATCTGGGAAAAAAGATATAATGTGCTCGAACCAATGAGAACGGAAACCAATATCCGACTCTATGATTTGGCGAGCTTGCAAAAATTGCTGAATATTACCTTGTTGCACAATCACGGATATAAAATTTCTAAAATTTCGAAATTTCCTCCAGAAAAAATTCCCGCCTTGGTGAAGGAAATTATTTCTGAAAAAAGTGTCAAAACCCATGCGATCAATGCTTTCAAAATGGCGATGATGAATTTTGATCAAGTCTTGTTTTTCACTACTTATGAAAATCTTTTATCAGAAAAATCTTTTCGTGAAGTTTTTTATGAAGTATTTATTCCGTTGATGACAGAACTTGGATTACTTTGGCAATCGGATACCATTACTCCGGCCCATGAGCATTTTATCAGCTACCTCATCAAACAAAAATTGCTGATCAACACCGAAAAAGTCCAAGTGTTGCCACCCACAAAAACTGATAAAGTATTTGTATTATATTTACCCATGAATGAAATACATGAATTGGGGTTGATGTATCTACATTATGAAGTTGTGTCGAGTGGTTACCACACCATCTACTTGGGAGAAAGTGTACCGATTGACAGTCTGAAAGACTTGAAAAAATATTTTAGCAATATTGTTTTTGTGACTTACATGACTGTGGAACCTGATAAAGAGAATGTCAACAATTATGTGATCTCTGTTAAAGATCAAGTCTTAGATGATGATTCAGAAGTTTGGTTTATTGGAAAAATGACAGAATACATCGAAAACTCACATTGGGACACAAAAACTAGAAGGTTTCAATCTATAGTAGAATTAGTAAATGAACTTTAAAAGTGTAAAATAATTTTTACTATATATATTTTTTAAAACAAATATGGGAAAGGATATCAAAATTATCGGTTCGGGATTTTCGGCGCTTGCCGCTTCTTGTTATTTAGCAAAAGCGGGACATCAGGTTACAATTTATGAAAAAAATGCGACAATCGGCGGACGGGCAAGACAATTGAAAAAAGAGGGCTTTACTTTTGATATTGGACCCACTTGGTATTGGATGCCCGATGTTTTTGAACGGTTTTTTGCAGACTTCAATACAAAACCATCTGAATATTATCAATTGCAAAAACTATCTCCCGCCTACCAAGTTTATTTTGGCGTGAATGAGTTTGTTACCATCGCCGACAACCTAGAGGAAATCATTCAAACATTTGAAACGATAGAAATAGGGAGCGGTGCTGTTTTAAGAAGCTTTATGGCAGAAGCCCAAAGTAACTATGATATTGCTATAAAAGACTTGGTCTATAACCCGGGGGTTTCACCTTTAGAATTGGTGACATTAAAAACGGTAAAAAAAGCAGGTCAATTTTTTAGTACCATTAGTAAAGAAGTAAGAAAGCGCTTTCACAATACAAAATTAATCCAAATATTAGAATTTCCAGTTCTTTTTCTTGGCGCTAAGCCCTCTGATACGCCTTCATTCTACAGCTTCATGAATTATGCGGATTTTGGGCTCGGAACATGGCATCCCAAGAACGGAATGTATAGTGTCGTGCTGGCAATGGAGCAGTTGGCCGTAAAATTGGGCGTGACAATTCACACTGATAGTAACATAACCAAAATCAACGTAACTGATAAACAAGCAACCGGAATGGTCGTTAATGGTAAATTAATTTCGGCTGATATTATTTTGAGCGGTGCAGATTATCATCATACTGAAACGCTATTGGATTTGAAATATAGAGCCTATTCGGAAAAATATTGGGATAGCAGGATCTTCGCTCCATCGTCACTCCTATTTTATGTAGGTTTTGACAAAGAAATCAAAAATGTCGCGCACCATTCTCTGTTTTTTGATGTCGATTTTGATCAGCATGCCAAAGACATTTATGACCAGCCTAAATGGCCTGACAACCCGCTGTTCTACGCAAGTTTTCCGTCAAAAACAGATTCATCAGCAGCTCCGGTCGGACAGGAAGCAGCCATTTTTTTAATTCCACTAGCGCCCGGTATTGAAGACAATGACATATTGCGCAACCGCTATTTTGACAAAATAATGACAAGGCTTGAAAATTTGACCCAACAAAGTCTAAAAAATAATGTTATATTTAGCGCATCTTATTGTGTCAACGACTTCGTAAGTGACTATAATTCTTACAAAGGAAACGCATACGGAATGGCAAACACTTTATTACAAACTGCTTTTTTACGTCCGAAACTCAAAAGTAAAAAAGTGAAAAATTTATATTTTACCGGCCAACTAACAGTTCCAGGACCTGGCGTTCCACCAGCATTAATTTCCGGAAAGCTAGTTGCCCAATTAATTGAGAAACACCTATAATTTTATGAAATCAAATTTTGATAAAATTTCTTTCGATTGCAGTAGAAATGTCACCAAAACCTACAGTACCTCCTTCTCAGCGGCGGTAAGGATGTTGGCGCCAAGCATTCGTCAAGATATTTATAATATCTATGGATTCGTCCGGTTTGCAGATGAAATTGTAGATAGTTTTCATGACTACGACAAGGAGGAACTGTTTGCACTTTTCGAAAATGATTTGGCGCAGGCAAAAAAAAATAAAATCAGTCTGAATCCGGTTTTGAACTCGTTCCAACATACCGTTGCCAAATACAATATCCCCAATGAGTTGATTGATGCTTTTATGAAGAGTATGAAGCTTGATTTAACTAAAACTGAATACAAAACGCAGCAAGAGTATAATGACTACATATTCGGTTCAGCAGATGTGGTCGGATTGATGTGTCTGAAAGTTTTCGTCAAAGGCGATGATCACAAATATGAAGAGCTCAAAAATGCGGCGATGAAATTGGGTTCGGCTTTTCAAAAAGTGAATTTTTTAAGAGATTTAAAGGCCGATTTTGAGGGACTCAGCAGAACTTATTTTCCAGATACTGATTTGAGTCGATTAGACGAAGCGTCCAAATTAAAAATTATAAACGAAATTGAAGCCGATTTTAGGGCAGGCTTTGAAGGTATTATAAATTTACCGTTAGAGGCTAAATTTGGCGTCTATACCGCTTTTGTATATTACAAAAAATTACTTTCCAAATTAAGCAGAACCCCGTCAGAAGAAATAAAAAATACGCGAATCAGAGTTCCAGATTATCAAAAATACGGGCTATTTGCAAAATGTTACTTTAGTTATAAATTGAACATCATCTAAGATCAAAAGTTATGTGGGTTACTATTTTAGTATTTGTTACCACTTTTTTCTTTATGGAATTTATGGCGTGGTTTAGTCACAAATATATTATGCATGGATTTTTATGGAACCTACACGCGGATCATCACAGAAAAAATCAAGATTCGTGGTTTGAAAAAAATGACGCATTTTTTGTGATCTACGCCGGCATAAGCATTGGTTTTTTCCTGCTTTGGCGCTATGATATTTTACAGATAGGTTTAGCAATAGGAAGTGGTATTTTTGTATATGGCTGGACATACTTTATCGTACACGATATATTTATCCACCAGCGGTTTAAATTGTTCCGAAATGCCGATAACCGTTACGCCAGGGCCGTCAGAAGAGCACATAAAATGCACCATAAACATATTGGAAAAGACCAAGGAGAATGTTTTGGAATGCTACTGGTGCCGTTCAAATACTTTAAAAAATAAAAAACCTTCCTCGATTGAGGAAGGTTTTTTGTAATTCGTTATTTGTAAAGGAGTTCTTGTAGCGGTTTGAGCTGCGCTATATCTATTTGGGAAGTCTGGAGAATGGACAGCATCGACATGATGCTTGTTGGATTCATATCTTTTCCTAAAATCCGCACCACTGCAAATCCACTTTCTTTTTTATTAGCATACAATACAAACTCATCAATAGTTTCGCCATCGCCTACAAAGCTAACTGATGCTCCTTCTTTTCCAGAAGCAAACTTCATCAACTGCTGGTATTTCTTATCCTTTAAGATCAAGTCGACTTTGGCTTTCTCTGCTGCAAACTGTGATTTATTCTTATCATTCACTTTGAATGCTAAAATATTCATTTTATCAAAAGACTGTAATGCGTGTTTTTGTTCGGGTGATAATTTTGAATCGTCGACATTCAAGATTGTAGGAGAAACATCCAACGCAATGAAATTTTTATCCTCTGTATTATCTACAAAATACTTTTCCAGGGACGGTCTGGAATTACAACTCGTTAGCAGTAAACCCACGGTGACTATCAAAACAAATCCTGTTTTCATCATCTTACTATTTTTGAACTTTTGTCCCTTTCGATCCTCTAGTAGCTTTCTTCAAATCATCGCCGCCTGGAATTCTCATTTTATCGGTCAGGACTGAAATTTCATTTAAATCAAAATCACCCGTTAATGACATTAAAACACTATCGTCGTTTTTGGCCCCCTCAATAAACATCAGCAATTCTCTAATTTGCGTATCTTTTGTTCCCGATTTTACAAGAATTTTGATGTTTCGTCCGTTTTCATTGATACGCATCAATTCTTCAAGACCAGCGCTTTTAATGTATTTGTCAGCAGCTGATTTCATTTCGTTTTCCACTCTCGTACTTTTGGTGGTAAACACTTTTAAATTGTCTAATTTTTTAATTAAAGTGAGATACTGCTGTGCCTCTTTATCGGAAGCTTCCATCTTCACTTTACTCATCATGTCAAACATCTTTTTATTGACAATGATTGAAGTTACATCGTCTTGGCCATCAAATTTATCGAAAGCGCCTTGGGCAAAAAAAGCATTTGATGCAAGTACAACTATTAATGTGATTACAAATTTTTTCATGATTTCTATTTTGTTTGCGATTTTAAAATTAATTTTTGAAGCTTTAATTACCAGCAATTGCCCTTTTGGCTTATCAGCATAGGGTCGCTCTAATCCTTGCGAAATATTTTATTTTTGGCTGTCTCATATTCTTTAACATATTGAACGCTTTCTATGCCTGTGTTTACCTTATTTGACAATAAAGCCAACGCTTTTTGGGTTTCTCTGAAGGCAATTTCAGGATCGTCATAAGTTCCCAGATTCTGAACAGAATTTACGGCGTTGTAATTTAAGTAGCCATAAGTTCCAATCCCCAATAAAATAACCACCGAGGCGGCGATCGAAAACCAAGCCTTTCTGCTTTTCTGAGGTCGCAATTTAGGTTCCTTTAAATACTGTTGCTGATTTTCTAGCGAAATATAATCAAACAATGGTTGGTACTGTGATAAATGTGGCGCCACATCAGACGAAGCAAAGTAGTCCCTCAGTGCCTTTTCTTGCGACATGCTTGTTGCGCCTTCAAAATATTTTTCTAAAAGTAATTCTATTTTACTGCATTCCATAGCTGTGTGTTTTTGTCATAAATTCTCTAATCGTTTTCCTTCCTCTCGAAAGCGCCACCCGAATCGCTGTTTCATTCATGTCTAATATTTCCGCCATTTCAACAAATTCAAACTGCTCAAAATCGCGTAGCTGCACAATCAACCTTTGTTGCTCGGGCAACTGGTTGATAATTTTTTCAACCCATTGCAAACTGTCAGTATCTTCAACTTTTTGCTGTAATCCGGCTGTTCTGTCTGTATAATTGGTATGAATTATTTTAAGATTTCCTGCTCTTTTTGATTTAAGTTGATCTAAACAATAATTTTTTGTGATGGTCATTGCAAACGCTTCTACACTATTGTAACTGTGCAGACTTTCATTTTTATACCACAGTTTAACCAATACTTCTTGGGTGGCATCTTCAGCTTCTTCAGTGCTGATGAGCAATCGCTTGGCCAATCGGAAAACTTTGTCTTTGAAAGGAGAGATTAATAGCACGAACTCATTTTGGCTCATGAAAATGTTTGGTTACGACGATGATACAGGCAAGACGAGGCCTAATTATTTTTGTTACAAAGGACAGAAAAATAAACTAAAATTAGGTAAATTTACGTTCTTAAAAAGGTATATACATGAAAAATGTTTTTCGCTCTCTCTTCTTTTTTATGTCCGTGGCTTTTGTTTTTCAAAGTTGTGAAGAGCAGCATGACAACGAAGTTCCGAGTGATATTGCCATTAATAATTTTGTCTGGAAAGGATTAAACTTATATTATTTATGGCAAGCTGGTGTTCCCAATTTATCGGATTCTCGTTTTTCAAATCAAAATCAACTCAATAATTTTTTATATGGATATTCGCTTCCTGAAACATTATTTCAAGATTTACTTGACAAGCCCATCAGTAAATTTCCAAATCCGGAAGAAGCAAAAGATCGGTTCAGCGTTATTTTTTCAGATTATAACCAACTCGAAGGAATTTTGTCGGGAACTACAAAAAACAATGGCATTGAATATGGATTGTATTATAAAAACACCACCGGAAATCAGGTCTTTGGAGTTGTGAGATACATTCTGCCCAACTCAGACGCCGCTAGCAAAAATATTGCGCGGGGTGCCATTTTTTATGCGGTTGATGGCATACCTTTAATGGGCAGTAGAGGAAACATAAATGCAAACAACCTCAAAGAACTTTTAGGGAAGAACGTTACTTACACGTTAAATTTCGCCGATTATGATGCCGGGGATATTACCCCAAACGGGCAATCCCTTATTGTTACAAAAACCACTTTATCCGAAAATCCCGTCTACATAACTACAGTTATCAATTCGGGAACACACAAAATTGGCTACTTAATGTATAATGGTTTCTATCCCAATTATGAAGACCAGTTGAATACTGCATTTGGAAATTTAAAAGCTGTGGGCATTACCGAATTGGTTTTGGACTTACGCTACAACTCCGGCGGATCAATTGCAACGGCCACGCGCTTGGCAAGTATGATAACAGGGCAGTATACCGGTCAAGTTTTCGCGACAGAACAATGGAATGCAAAAGTAGAAGCCTACTATAATGCCAACAATCCAGGGACGCTTATTAATTTATTTGAGAATAAAACCAATACAAATGCCACCATAAACAGTTTGAATTTAACAAAAGTGTATGTGTTGACAACCAAAAGTACAGCTTCCGCAAGTGAATTGGTCATTAATGGTTTAGAACCTTACATCAATGTGATCCAAATTGGAGACAAAACCACCGGAAAAAATGTGGGATCGATTACGCTTTATGACTCTCCCACTTTTTCTAAAAAAGACAGCAGCAACAAACACCGCTATGCCATGCAACCCCTTGTTTTAAAAATTGTCAATAAAGTCGGTTTTGGCGACTACAGTAACGGCTTAGAGCCTGATGAGTTATTAAAAGAGAATCTTTCAAATCTGGGCATCTTGGGCGACCCAAATGAACCTTTATTAAATGCTGCAGTTACCAGGATAATTGGTGGCGGAAGAATGCTACCCATAAATCCCGAAAAAACTTTTGAAACTATACAAGACAATCAGCCTTCAAATCAATTGAAAAATGAAATGTATCTTGAAACCCTTCCCGAAGGATTGCATTTGATAAAATAGAAAAGGCTTTCCATTTTGACATAGAAAGCCCTTTTTATATTTAATTAAAATAGAATCCATTCGGAATCAGACCTACTGTAAATTGATTAACCAAAGTACCGGAAGTCGAGTAAATAAAAACGCCTCCGTCCGAATTGTAATCTTTGGCATCAGATAGATATATCGTAGTGTTTTTAACAGTAAAGCCATAAAGCGTAGTAGCCGTCGAAGTAAACAACGGTGTTTCGCTTATTGATGCACTATTTAATGGCGAGGAGAATACTTTAGAATCTACCGTAAAATAAATGTTGCCATTCTCTACATTTAAATTTTGAGCATTGCCTAAAGCATTTGGCAATATCAAATTGCTTGCAATTTCATCTGTCGCCAAATTTACTTTAACCAGCTCACTCGCATTCGCAAAATTAGAACATAAAACATATAAATTCCCGTTACTTTCTTCCATAGAGTTGGGAGAATTTCCAAAGGTCAAGGTCTTAATGATGGTATTGTTAAGAGGATCAATAATGGTTAAAGAATTCCCTTCTCCATAAGTTCCGTTGGTGATGTATATTTTTCCGTTTATAAATGCAATTTTATCCGCAATCGCATCTATATTGATGGTACTTTCTACCTGAAGTGTGCTAAGATTGATTACCGAAATATAATCATCCGTATTTCCTGTAGCAGGATTTTCGAACGAATTTGTTTTTGAGTTAGTGACATAAGCCTTCCCGCCAACTACAACGCCGTATCTCGGATTAGCAAGACCAGATTCGACTGTACCAATCAGTTTAAAAGTATATCTATTTACAACCGTTATTTTATTAGAACCCGAGATGATAAAAGCCTTTTCTCCATCAAAAAATATCGATTGTACATAACCCCCAATTCCATTTGCGGTAGGATTTTCAGCAGCAAAAATATTTTGATTTACAAACAAAGAGTTGTTTTTTATAAACGACACCGAACCCGCAGCAGCATTGCCTTCATTCAATACAAAAATTCCGTTTTCATAATTGCCCAAGGAGGCAAAAACGGGAAGTTCTTCTTTATTACAAGACACCAACAAAATTGAACCTACAAGAGTTCCTAAAAATAATTTAAAAGATTTCATTTATTACAATTTAAAGATTAGATACAAATTAAAATTTCTTCCGGGCAGCGGGCGGTTTTCGACACTTTCGTACTGCACATTCCAAAGATTCAAAACTTTGAAACCCAATTGGTAATTTTTTGATTTTCCAAGGTCGTAACCAACAATTCCATTTGAAACGTTATACCATTGAATTATTTTGTAGGGATTATTGTCCGATTGTGTAAAAACGGCTCCAGTAAATAAATATTGATAATGAAGTGAGAGGCGTTCATATTGATAGCTCACCGCTGCAGTCAATTTATGATATGGAACATAAATTAGTTGCTTTTGCGTTGTCTCATTTTTAGAATCGCTATAACCGTAAGAACCCGCAATTGATATCGCTTGCATCCCAAATTTCTTGCTGTAATTTATAAGTCCTTCAAAACCATAAATGGCTACACGATCAGTATTTTCGGGCGAAAAAATGCCGGAATTGCCCGGAATCCATCGAATCATATCTCGGATTCTGATATGATAAACTGTTGCAGAAAAGCGCACGTTAGAAAAGACAAATGTGTTTCCTAATTCAGCCTGATAAGAATTCTCAGGTTTTAAATTGGGATTGCCCAAATCTTCCCAATACAAATCATTAAAAGATGGGATTCTAAAATTTTTTGAAAGATTTAATTTTAACGTATACCAGGGAAACGGATGAAAATTAGTGCCTATTGAAAACAATATCGGACTCTTATAATTGTTTGTCAACTCTTTCCTGAGGCTTAATTCGTAGTTAAAACAGGAACTTACAAGATGCTGTAACAGTAAAGTTCCAGAAAAAGTTTGTCTCTTTACCAAATTTATTTCCGTACCACTTCCTTTATTTTGGCTCGATTCTAAAATAGAATTTAAGGTGATTTTTTTGTTTAAATTATACGTTAAATCATACTTTAAAATTGCTGTTTCGACTTTGCCAAAAGTACTGTTCTTCGAATAGATGTTCCCAAAGTAATTGTACTGTTCTGTTAAAAAAGCAAACTTTACTTCTGATGAAAATTGACGGTGAATAAGGTGCCAGGCAAGTAAATTTCGCGTGTTTAGGTCGGCATACTTGGTTTTGTTTTCGGAGGATGAAAACAACGAAAAATGCCTCTCGCTTTCAAAAACCTGACTGTACAATTTTATAAAATTAGATTTGTTTATTTGATAGCCAAAATTAGCATTTACACTAGTATTGTAAAATTGTCCGTTTTCATTATGTCTGTTTTCTGTATTCAAGTACCGATAATTGTTTTCTGAACTGTTGCTACTAACACTGACTTGAGTACTGATTTTCTCGCTGGATGCCGTAATTTTATAATGGCCATCGAAAGTGTTGAAACTGCCATAGCCTAACTGGACTTCATTTTTAAATTGATTTTTGAAAAGCATCGTGTTGTTCAAGTGAATGCTACCTCCGATAGCACCGCTGCCATAAACGGCACTTCCCCCACCGGCACGCACTGATATGTTATCAAAATCACGTGTGGTGATCGTGTTGAAATCCGTTTGCCCGTTGAGTTGAGAGTTGATGTTGATGCCATTCCAAATAACCGCCGTTTGCTGGGCTGTGGTACCTCGGAAAGAGGGCGATGAAACCATGCCCAAACCATTTTCCTTAAAGTAAACAACCGAATTAAACTGCAATAGCGAAGTTAGCGAAGGGGCATTTTTTTCAATAATCGAATCATTGAGCGCAACTACCGATAAACTTTTTGAAAAACTTTTAAGTTGCCCATCAGAAACCACGACTTCCCTTAAACACACAATAGTATCCTGTTGTGCACAAACCCATTGGCACAATGACAAAACGCAAAATAGAAACGGCTTTTTTAAAGTCATAATTTCTGAATCTTTTTCCCGAAGATTCGATATTTGTTATAAAAAAAGGCAGGTCTCCTGGCTTGCGTCTTGTTGTTTACCTTCCCATCCCGCCTTTCGATTTAACAAAAATCTCGAAATTTAGAACAGTGGTATCGCAGATAACAACGAGCTTATTAGCTTACAGTTGCGGGAACAGCTTAGGTGTTGAACCTAATTCCCTTTTAATGTGATTTTAAAAAAATTGAAATCACAACCTCAATTCGATCGCAAATATACAACAATTGAAAGATGGTAAAAAAATATTAATTCTATTTGGACCATATTTAAAAATTGCCGCATTCCTTTGCAGTCGATTTTTTTTATGGATAAAAATAACAATCTTTGCAATTGTTGAAATCCGTATTATGAAACCTACAAACATTCTATTCGTTCTGTTTTTATCTACAATGGCCTTTATGGGATGCCGACAAACCGAAAGAGAAACCGTTAAAAAACCTGTAACTCAAAATCAGATTCACTATGCCAAAGGATTAGCCATTTATAAATGCAACGGCTTTTCGATCGTCAAAATCAACAATCCATGGCCAAAGGCGAATAAAACCTATACTTATATCCTAAAAGAAAAAGGAGGTAAGGTGCCCGATAGTTTAAAACAAAATCCAATTATTTCGGTTCCATTACAAACCATTGTTGTTACTTCAACAACCCATATTCCTTCGCTGGAGCTATTGGGTGTAGAAAATTCACTGGTCGGTTTTCCAAATCTCAATTACATTTCTTCAGAGAAAGTGCGGGCGCGAATTGAAGCCGGAAAAGTACGCGACCTGGGCAACAACCAAAATTTAAACACCGAAGTAATCCTCGATCTGCAACCCAGCTTGATTGTCGGATTTGGCATTGACAACAACAATCCAGCTTTGGAAAATCTTCAGAAAAACGGACTCAAAATCATATTCAATGGCGATTGGAACGAGCAAACTCCTTTAGGTAAAGCCGAATGGATAAAATTTTTCGGAGTATTGTACGGATTAGAAAACAAAGCCAACCAACTTTTTACCCAAATCGAAAATGAATACCATCGCACGTTAACGTTGGCAAAAAAAGCGGCTACTGAGCCCACCGTTTTAGCAGGTGCCATTTATGAAAACCAATGGTACCTGCCGCAGGGAAATAGCTGGAGTTCGATTTTTATAAAGGACGCTGCAGGTCGTTATCTTTGGAGCAGTTCTCAAGGAACCGGCAGTTTGTCACTGCCATTTGAAACCGTTCTCGAAAAGGCAAAGGAGGCCGATTTTTGGATTGGTCCCGCCCAATTCACTTCCTTAAAAGAAATGACGATAGACAATCCACATTACAATCAATTTGCTGCTTTTAAGAATAAAAAAGTATATTCTTTTAGTAATAAAAAAGGCAAAACTGGCGGCCTTATATTTTATGAACTGGCGCCCAACCGACCCGATTTGGTGTTGAAAGACCTGCTGAAAATCATGCATCCGGAGTTATTGCCGAATTACGAATTGTATTTTTTTGAGCAATTGAGATAAAACCTACAGTTAAAAAAACCCTTAAATGTATCAAACCAGGCGAAATAGCATCTTGTTTTTACTTCTTTTGCTGGGAGTGATTTCGCTGTTGGTGGCAGACATCAGTTTGGGTGCTGTACATATTCCGTTGAACGCCATTTTTGAAAGCCTTACCGGCGGTAAACCAACCAAAGAAACATGGGAATATATCATCCTCAATTACCGTCTACCGAAAGCAATCACTGCTATTTTAGTCGGAATGGGGCTGTCGATCAGCGGCTTGTTGATGCAAACCCTTTTTAGAAATCCGTTAGCCGGCCCTTATGTACTGGGCTTGAGTTCAGGTTCCAGTCTTGGTGTGGCCTTTGTCATTTTAGGCGCCGCTTATCTACCTCCTTTTTTGGGTAACTTTTTGATTTCTTCTTACGGCATTGTCATCGCTTCCTTTTTTGGGAGTCTGCTGGTTTTATTAGCAGTATTGCTGGTGTCTCAAAAATTGCGTGATACGATGGCGATCTTAATTGTCGGATTGATGTTCGGCAGTTTTACCAGTGCTTTTGTTGGCATACTTTCCTATTTCAGCACTGCCGAACAACTTCAGAAATTCACCTTTTGGTCGCTCGGAAATTTAGGTAACTTATCTTGGACGTCGGTCAGCATCCTCGCCGCTTCGGTAGGATTAGGTTTACTGCTGAGTATATCCAGTATCAAACCGTTAAACGCCCTATTGCTGGGTGAAAATTATGCGAAAAGCTTGGGATTAAATTACAACAAAGCCCGATTGATCATCATCCTAGCTACTAGTATCTTAGCCGGGAGCATTACTGCCTTCGCCGGCCCGATTGCCTTTGTAGGTTTGGCCGTTCCACACATTACCAAACTGGTTTTCAAAACCAGCAACCACGGTGTTTTATTTTGGGGAACGCTATTTTTCGGTGCGATAATTATGCTGTTTTGCGATATCGTTTCACAGGTTCCGGGAACCGAGCTGACCTTGCCCATCAATGCAATCACCTCCATTATAGGCGCTCCTATCGTAGTATGGCTGCTCGTAAGGAAACGAAATCCGATGTTATGATGCAAAATAAAATCGTTTTAAAAACAATCAACCTAAGCGTTGGCTACACTCATAAAAAAGCGGTGTCTCCGATAGCTTC
>JACMOK010000111.1 GCA_014378065.1 Flavobacterium sp. | reverse complement strand
TTCGCCTTTTCTTTCGGGGATAATAATATCTCCCAAAGAGAATGACAATCCGCCTTTAAAAGCAAACTTATACCCCATGTCTTTCATATTGTCCAAAAAGGCAGCAGTAGTAGGAACATTGGTGACACTTAAGATTCTTCCTATGATGTCTCTAAGATTTTTCTTAGTCAGTACATCATTGATATATCCGGCTGCTTCGGGCACGACTTCATTAAAGAGTACGCGACCGGCAGTAGTCTTAATAATTTTGTAAACCAATTCGCCTTCTTCATTAAAATCTCTTGCTCTAATTCTTACCGGAGCATTTAATTCTAACATTCCCTCATTCAAAGCGATATTCACTTCTTCTGCAGAATAAAAGGTCAGACCTTCCCCTAATATTTTCATTTCAGGCGTAGATACTCTTTCTTTGGTCATGTAATATAGACCCAAAACCATGTCCTGAGAAGGAACGGTAATCGGCGCACCATTGGCAGGATTCAAGATATTGTGAGAAGCCAACATTAACAATTGGGCTTCCAAAATAGCTTCTGGTCCTAACGGCAAGTGGACTGCCATTTGATCTCCATCAAAATCGGCGTTAAATGCCGTACAAACCAAAGGGTGCAACTGGATCGCTTTGCCTTCAATTAACTTGGGCTGAAACGCTTGGATTCCGAGTCGGTGCAACGTAGGCGCACGATTCAACAAGATCGGGTGTCCCTTGATTACATTTTCGAGAATGTCCCATACTACGGGTTCTTTCTTGTCTATGATTTTCTTGGCTGACTTTACCGTTTTTACGATTCCGCGCTCAATTAATTTACGGATCACAAAAGGCTTGTAAAGTTCGGCTGCCATATCTTTTGGGATACCACATTCGAACAATTTCAATTCTGGTCCGACAACAATTACCGAACGGGCAGAATAATCGACACGTTTACCCAGTAAGTTCTGACGGAAACGACCTTGTTTTCCTTTTAGGGAATCCGAAAGTGATTTCAACGGACGGTTTGATTCAGTTTTTACAGCAGAAGCTTTTCTGGTATTATCGAACAATGAATCTACAGATTCCTGCAACATCCTTTTTTCATTTCGTAAAATGACCTCTGGTGCTTTAATCTCCATCAGTCTTTTCAGACGATTGTTTCGAATAATAACACGACGGTACAAATCATTTAAATCTGATGTGGCAAAACGACCTCCATCAAGCGGCACCAACGGACGCAATTCTGGCGGAATAACGGGCACCACTTTCATGATCATCCATTCCGGTCGGTTCTCGCGGTTTAGGTTCGATTCTCTAAAAGATTCTACCACTTGGAGTCTTTTTAAGGCTTCCGTCTTGCGCTGTTTTGATGTTTCGTTGTTAGCGGAGTGACGCAAGTCGTAAGACAAGGCATCTAAGTCGATTCGCGCCAACAAATCCATAATACATTCTGCTCCCATTTTGGCAACAAATTTATTAGGATCGAAATCGTCTAAATATTGGTTGTCTTGCGGAAGGGTATCTAAAATATTAAGGTATTCTTCTTCGGTCAAAAAGTCCAATCGGTTTACTGATTCTCCTTCTGCTGTTTTGGCAATACCCGCTTGAATAACAACGTATCTTTCATAATAGATGATCATGTCTAATTTCTTAGACGGAAGTCCTAAAATGTATCCGATTTTGTTGGGTAGCGAGCGGAAATACCAGATGTGTGCGATAGGCACCACCAAATTGATATGCCCAACACGATCACGACGTACTTTTTTCTCGGTCACCTCTACACCACAACGGTCGCAGATAATACCTTTGTAACGGATTCGTTTGTATTTCCCGCAAGCACATTCGAAATCTTTTACCGGACCGAAAATGCGTTCGCAGAAAAGACCATCCCGTTCTGGTTTGTGGGTTCTGTAATTGATTGTTTCGGGTTTGAGCACCTCGCCTCTTGACTCGGCAAGAATGGATTCAGGTGATGCCAACCCGATAGAGATTTTATTGAACCTTTTGATCGGATTTTTATCTCTATTGTTGTTGTTATTATTTCTATTATTCATCATAGTCATACTATCTATAGAATTATTTTGAAATTGAAAACTTTTTTTAGCCCTGATGGGAGCGGCATCCTTTTGCTGGCTTCTTTAGCCAGTTAAAGATAGAGCAGACAGCAGGATTGGCTTTTAATCAGTATCACAGCGTCTGGAAAACCGAACGCTGCTTGGCTGATTGTTTTTATTCTTCTAATCGAATGTCGAGACCCAGTCCTTTCAATTCATGCATCAATACATTGAATGATTCCGGCAATCCGGGTTCTGGCATTGATTCTCCTTTTACGATGGCTTCGTAGGTTTTGGCTCTACCGATAACGTCATCTGATTTTACGGTTAAGATTTCTCTTAGCGTACTTGATGCACCATAGGCTTCTAGTGCCCAAACTTCCATCTCTCCGAAACGCTGGCCTCCAAATTGCGCTTTACCACCCAAAGGCTGTTGCGTAATTAAAGAGTACGGTCCGATAGAACGCGCGTGCATCTTATCATCAACCATGTGTCCTAGTTTCAGCATGTAGATGACTCCAACGGTAGCTGCTTGATGGAAACGTTCTCCTGTTCCTCCGTCATACAAATAAGTATGTCCGAATCTTGGGATTTCAGCCTCGTCAGTCAGTTCATTGATTTGATCTAATGTTGCTCCGTCAAAAATAGGCGTGGCATATTTGCGTCCTAATTTTTGTCCGGCCCAGCCCAATACGGTTTCATAAATCTGCCCGATGTTCATACGCGATGGTACTCCAAGCGGATTCAATACAATATCGACCGGTGTTCCGTCTTCTAAGAAAGGCATGTCTTCATGACGAACGATTCTGGCAACAATACCTTTGTTACCGTGGCGTCCTGCCATTTTATCTCCTACTTTAAGTTTACGTTTCTTGGCAATATACACTTTAGCGAGTTTAAGTATTCCGGCCGGCAATTCGTCGCCAACAGTAATCGTAAATTTCTCTCTTCTAAGCGCGCCTTGTAAATCGTTAAGCTTAATTTTATAGTTGTGAATCAGGTCGTTTACCATTTTATTGGTAGCGTCGTCAGCAACCCACTGTCCTTTGCTCAAGTGTGCAAAATCTTCTACAGCATACAGCATTTTCTGGGTGTATTTTTTACCTTTTGGCAATACTTCCTCACCCAAATCATTCATTACGCCTTGCGAAGTTTTTCCGTTGACAATTAGGAATAATTTCTCCACTAGTTTGTCTTTCAATTCGACAAATTTGGTTTCGAATTCCATTTCCAACGCACCCAAAGAATCCTTGTCTTGGGTTCGTTTGCGCTTGTCTTTTACCGCTCTTGCGAATAATTTTTTATCTAAAACGACACCATGTAAAGAAGGCGATGCCTTTAATGAAGCATCTTTTACGTCACCGGCTTTGTCCCCGAAGATCGCGCGCAGCAATTTCTCTTCTGGTGTGGGATCTGATTCTCCTTTTGGTGTAATTTTTCCGATTAGAATATCGCCAGGTTTTACTTCAGCTCCAATTCTGATCATCCCGTTTTCATCCAAATCTTTGGTCGCCTCTTCAGACACGTTTGGAATATCGTTGGTCAATTCTTCGTTACCCAGTTTTGTGTCTCTTACTTCTAATGAGTAATCGTCTACATGAATGGAAGTAAAAATATCGTCGCGAACAACTTTTTCAGAAATTACGATTGCATCCTCGAAGTTGTAACCTTTCCATGGCATAAAAGCCACTTTAAGGTTTCTACCCAAAGCCAATTCGCCGTTTTGAGTCGCATAGCCTTCCGACAATACTTGTCCGAGCGCTACTCGATCCCCTTTTCTTACGATAGGTTTTAGGTTGATACTGGTACTTTGATTCGTTTTTCTGAATTTAATCAGGTTGTATGTTTTCTCATCCGATTCAAAACTTACCATTCTTTCTTCTTCCGAACGGTCGTATTTAATGGTGATGATATTGGCATCTACATATTCTACCACTCCCGGACCTTCAGCATTAATCAAAACCCTAGAATCGGAAGCCACTTGTCTTTCAAGACCGGTACCTACGATTGGTGCTTCAGGACGCAATAATGGCACGGCTTGGCGCATCATGTTGGATCCCATCAACGCTCTGTTCGCATCATCATGTTCCAAGAAAGGAATTAATGAGGCAGAAATCGACGCGATTTGATTTGGTGCAACATCTGTATAATGAACTTGACTTGGATCCACTACTGGGAAATCGCCTTCTTCACGGGCAATGACTTTGTCTGCGGTTATTTTTCCGGTACCATCCATTTCGATGTTGGCCTGAGCAATCATTTTTCCTTCTTCTTCTTCAGCACTTAAATACACTGGAGTTGAAACTAGATCTACTTTGCCATTGGTTACTTTCCGATATGGTGTTTCGATGAAACCCATTCCGTTTACTTTGGCATAAACCCCGAGTGAAGAAATCAAACCAATGTTTGGTCCTTCAGGTGTTTCAATCGGGCATAAACGACCGTAGTGGGTATAGTGAACATCTCGCACTTCAAATCCGGCTCTTTCTCTTGAAAGTCCGCCTGGTCCTAGCGCAGACAATCTTCGCTTGTGGGTAATCTCTGCCAATGGATTGGTTTGATCCATAAATTGAGACAACTGGTTGGTTCCGAAAAAAGAGTTGATAACCGATGATAATGTTTTGGCATTGATCAAATCGATTGGTGTAAACACCTCGTTATCCCTAACGTTCATTCTTTCACGAATGGTTCTTGCCATCCGCGCCAAACCAACGCCAAACTGTTGTGACAATTGCTCGCCTACAGTCCTAACACGACGGTTGGACAAGTGATCTATATCATCAATTTCTGCTTTAGAATTGATTAGTTCGATCAAATATTTTACGATGGTGATGATATCTTCTTTGGTCAAGACTTGCTTTTCCATTGGGATATCCAAACCTAATTTTTTGTTCATTCTGTAACGACCTACCTCACCTAAGTTGTATCGTTGGTCGGAGAAAAACAATTTATCTATAATACCGCGGGCGGTTTCTTCATCAGGCGGTTCTGCATTACGCAATTGTCTGTAGATGTGCTCAACGGCTTCTTTTTCAGAATTGGTTGGGTCTTTTTGAAGCGTATTGTGAATGATCGAATAGTCAGCCTGATTCGTACTTTCCTTGTGCAACAAAATGGATTTTACGTTTGCATCGATGATTTCTTCCACATTATCTTTGTCGATAACAGTGTCTCTGTCAAGGATGATCTCGTTCCGTTCGATAGAAACTACTTCACCAGTATCTTCATCAACAAAATCTTCATGCCATGTATTCAATACACGAGCAGCTAATTTTCTACCGATATATTTTTTTAATCCTGTTTTGGACACTTTAATCTCCTCAGCAAGGTCGAAAATCTCTAGGATATCCTTGTCTCTTTCGAAGCCGATGGCGCGGAATAAAGTAGTCACAGGTAATTTTTTCTTTCTATCGATATAAGCATACATGACGCTGTTGATATCGGTAGCAAATTCTATCCAAGAACCTTTGAAAGGAATTACACGGGCAGAATACAATTTGGTTCCATTGGCATGGAATGATTGTCCAAAGAAGACACCAGGCGATCGGTGCAATTGTGACACCACCACACGCTCTGCGCCGTTGATGACAAAAGTACCGCTTGGCGTCATGTAAGGAATTGTACCAAGGTATACATCTTGTACAATAGTTTCAAAATCTTCGTGTTCTGGATCGGTACAATATAGTTTTAGCCTGGCTTTTAAGGGCACACTATAAGTTAATCCTCTTTCTATACACTCTTGAATGGTATAACGGGGTGGATCTACAAAGTAATCAAGGAACTCAAGTACAAAATTATTTCTAGTATCTGTAATTGGAAAATTTTCCATGAAGGTATTGTAAAGTCCTTCGTCGCCTCTTTCGTCAGATTTAGTTTCTAATTGAAAAAAATCTTTAAACGATTTGACCTGAACATCAAGAAAATCTGGATAGTCAGGAATGTTTTTAGTGGAGGCAAAATTCAATCTTTCAGTCTGATTTGTTATCATCAATGGACAAAATTTTGATTAAAAAAAAGTAAAAAAACATATAAAAGTAATTATACGAAAAATGGTTTAGGCCTTTGGACGTCTATTTCCAAGGCCTAAACCTAATTCTTAAAACCTAGTTTGGCTTATTTAAGCTCAACTACAGCTCCAGCTTCTTCCAAAGATTTTTTAAGCCCTTCAGCCTCATCTTTAGTGACACCTTCTTTGATGTTTGATGGAGCAGCATCAACTAAATCTTTAGCTTCTTTCAAGCCTAAACCTGTAAGTTCTTTTACAGCTTTAACTACAGCCAATTTAGAAGCACCAGCTTCTTTTAATACTACTGTAAATTCAGTTTGCTCTTCAACAGCAGGAGCATCAGCTCCGCCACCAGCAGCAGGACCAGCCATTACAGCAGCAGCTGCAGGCTCGATTCCGTATTCATCTTTCAAAATTGTAGCTAATTCATTAACTTCTTTAACAGTCAAGTTAACTAATTGGTCTGCGAATTGTTTCAAATCTGCCATTTTTTCTATCGTTTTTAAATAGTTTGTAAAATATAATTTATTAAGTGCGCGCGTAATTTAATTGTCTATTTTTCAGACAACGTTTTAAGAATTCCAGCCAATTTACCACCACTTGATTTAAGCGCAGAGATAACATTTTTAGCTGGAGATTGAAGCAATCCGATGATTTCTCCAATCATTTCTTCTTTTGATTTCAGAGCGATTAACGCATCCAATTGGTTGTCTCCAATAAATACCGCCTGATGGATGAAAGCACCTTTTAAGAGGGGCTTGTCCGACTTTTTACGGAATTCTTTGATGATTTTTGCAGGCGCGTTCCCGTTCTCTGCAATCAAAATGGAAGTGTTCCCTTTTAACACCGATGGTAAATCGCCATAATCGTTAGCCGAGGCATCCATTGCTTTTTCAAGCAGGGTGTTTTTAACTACTTCTAATTGGATACCTGCTTTAAAACAAGCTCTTCTTAAGTTGGAAGTAGTCTCTGCATTCAAACCCGAAATGTCTGCTAAATACACAACATTCGTTCCGGCCAATTGTGCAGTTAAATCTTCAATAACTCTTGATTTTTCTTCTCTAGTCATAATAAAATAGTTTAACTACCAATTATACTGCTTTTGAATCTAAAGGTATCGCAGGACTCATTGTGCTAGACAAGTGAATGCTCTTGATGTAGGTCCCTTTAGCCGCAGTTGGTTTAAGTTTTAATAATGTTTGAATGATTTCATGTGCATTGTCAACGATCTGATCCGCTCCGAAAGAAACTCTTCCGATTCCGGCATGAACAATACCTGTTTTGTCTACTTTAAAGTCGATTTTACCTGCTTTTACTTCGGCTACTGCTTTGGCAACATCCATAGTAACTGTACCGGTTTTAGGGTTTGGCATTAAACCTCTAGGACCCAATATGCGTCCTAATGGTCCTAACTTACCCATAACCGCAGGCATGGTGATGATGACATCCACATCTGTCCAACCGTCTTTTATTTTTTGCAAATAGTCGTCTAAACCTACATAGTCTGCACCAGCAGCTTTAGCTTCCGCTTCTTTATCAGGTGTAACCAATGCAAGAACCCTTACATCTTTACCCGTACCGTGAGGTAAGGTAACAACACCTCTGACCATCTGGTTCGCTTTTCTTGGATCTACACCCAAACGAACGGCGATATCAACCGACTCGTCGAATTTTGCAGAGGCAATTGTTTTGATTAATACCGAAGCATCTTTCAAAGAATACAATTTGTTCTTCTCGATTTTAGCCGCAGCCTCTTTCTGTTTTTTTGTCAATTTTGCCATGTCTTACGCTTGTTTTAGAGGAGATTCTCCTGATACAGTTATACCCATAGATCTTGCTGTACCAGCAATCATACTCATAGCAGATTCAATAGTGAATGCATTTAGATCGACCATTTTATCGTCGGCGATTGCTTTGATTTGTTCCCAAGTTACGCTGGCAACTTTTTTACGATTAGGTTCACCGGAACCGGACTTTAGCTTTGCAGCTTCCATTAACTGGACCGCAGCAGGTGGAGTTTTCACGACAAAATCAAACGATTTGTCTTTGTACACCGTGATTTGCACTGGGCATACTTTGCCGGCTTTATCTTGGGTTCTCGCATTAAATTGTTTGCAGAATTCCATGATGTTCACACCAGCAGCTCCTAAAGCAGGTCCAACCGGTGGCGATGGATTCGCGGCACCTCCCTTAACTTGTAGTTTAACTACTTTACTAATCTCTTTAGCCATTGTTTTAAAATTTACACAACATTCATTGGAAGCGAGATGTTGTGGTTTATAATAGAGTGTAACAAAAATTATACTTTTTCAACCTGCATAAAACTTAATTCTAAAGGTGTCTTTCTTCCGAAAATTTTCACCATAACTTCAAGTTTACGCTTTTCTTCGTTGATTTTTTCAACCGTTCCGTTGAACCCGTTGAAAGGACCATCAACCACCTTAATCGTTTCACCGATATTAAAAGGAATTATATGAGTATCAGTTTTAACGGCCAATTCATCCACTTTACCTAGCATTCTATTTACTTCAGAGATCCTTAACGGAACAGGATCGCCGCCTTTAACTTCCCCCAGAAAACCGATAACGCTTGTTATAGACTTAATGATATGAGGAATTTCTCCGGCAAGATTGGCTTCAATCATCACATATCCTGGAAAATAGACTTTGTCCTTTGTAATTTTCTTTCCATCGCGTACTTGTACTACTTTTTCAGTAGGCACAAGCACCTGAGAAATATAATCACTCATTCCCAGCCTGTTGATTTCCGTTTCGATGTAAGCTTTCACTTTATTCTCCTGACCGCTTACTGCTCTGACAACGTACCATTTTTTTACATTACTGTCTGTCATCACAATTAGGCTTTAATCCAAGTAAAGAATCCAGCCAATGCTTTTGCAAATACTTCATCAATCCCTGCGGTTGCCAAAGCGAATACAACAGAGAAAACAGCAACTACAATAGTCAGGCGTTGCACCTCTGCCCATTCAGGCCAGGTAACATTAGATTTTAACTCTTCGAACGCTTCCGATATATAATTTACAACTTTCATTATAATTTGTTTTTTATGGCACGGGCGGAGGGATTCGAACCCCCATCAACGGTTTTGGAGACCGCTATTCTACCCTTGAACTACGCCCGTTTATTAAAAACCAGCAGCACAACTAAGTGCCGCTGGTTTAATATAATAATGTGCATTATTAATTATTAGTCAACAATTTCAGTAACCTGACCAGCACCAACGGTTCTGCCACCTTCACGGATAGCGAAACGCAAACCAACGCTTAAGGCAATTGGACTTAATAAAGCAACGTCAATCGTTAAGTTGTCCCCTGGCATCACCATCTCTACCCCTGTTGGCAAAGTAATAACTCCGGTAACGTCAGTTGTACGAACGTAAAATTGTGGACGGTAGTTATTGTGGAATGGCGTATGACGACCACCTTCTTCTTTTTTCAAGATATAAACCTCTGCTTTAAATTTAGCATGTGGCTTAACAGAACCTGGCTTACAGATTACCATACCTCTTTTGATATCCGCTTTATCGATTCCTCTTAAGAGTAATCCAACGTTATCTCCAGCTTCACCTCTGTCAAGGATTTTACGGAACATCTCAACTCCAGTAACGGTAGATGTTAACTTTTCAGCACCCATACCAATGATTTCAACAGAATCTCCCGTATTGGCAATTCCTGTTTCGATACGACCTGTAGCAACAGTTCCACGACCAGTAATAGTAAATACATCTTCAACCGGCATTAAGAATGGCTTAGCTACGTCACGTACTGGCTCTTCAATCCAAGTATCAACAGCCGCCATCAATTCAATAATTTTAGGAACCCAAGCAGGATCGCTATTCAAACCACCCAAAGCAGAACCTTGAACTACTGGACCATTATCTCCGTCATATTCGTAGAAGTTTAACAAATCTCTGATTTCCATTTCTACCAATTCCAACAGCTCCTCATCATCAACCATATCCACTTTGTTCATAAAAACAACCATTCTAGGAATACCAACCTGGCGACCTAAAAGGATATGCTCCCGTGTTTGTGGCATTGGCCCGTCAGTAGCAGCTACTACAAGAATAGCTCCGTCCATTTGCGCAGCACCTGTAACCATGTTTTTCACATAATCAGCGTGACCCGGACAGTCAACGTGAGCGTAATGACGATTAGCAGTTTCATACTCAACATGTGAAGTATTAATAGTAATACCTCTTTCTTTTTCTTCCGGCGCATTATCAATTTGATCAAATGATTTTGCTTGACAATAACCAGCATCTGACAATACTTTTGTAATTGCCGCAGTTAATGTAGTTTTTCCGTGATCCACGTGTCCAATAGTACCTATGTTTAAGTGGGGTTTGTTACGGTTAAAATTTTCCTTTGCCATTTTACTTAATTTTTAATCTTAGTTATATATTAGTGTTCAAAATTCCTAATTAATTGAGCCAATGTCGGGAATTGAACCCGAGACCTCTTCCTTACCAAGGAAGCACTCTACCCCTGAGCTACACCGGCAGTTTTCCTTGATGACCGCCATTCTGGCAAATCATTCTGACAATTTTTGTATTCTTAAGACTTGCACAACCATCAGGACCTGCGATCTAAAAAAGTAAACCTTAATAAAACTTGTTTCTACGAAAGTGAACGCGCGACAAATTATTATAAAAAGATTTCGTGGGGAGAGCAGGATTCGAACCTGCGAAGTTCACACAGCAGATTTACAGTCTGCCCTCGTTGGCCGCTTGAGTATCTCCCCGACTTTTTTTACTTTACACCAAATGCTTTTTAGAGCCGGCGGAGGGACTCGAACCCACGACCTGCTGATTACAAATCAGCTGCTCTAGCCAACTGAGCTACGCTGGCATATACAATAAAAAAAGTCCGCTATTTCTAACGGACTGCAAATGTATATATTTTTGTTTTTTAATCAAAACATTTTTATAAAAAATTTCGCATTATATGTGTGTTCTAATTTTTTCCTTTCTTTTTACCAACAAACGCTCTAACGATTCTGCTGCTAGCTCCACTGCCTCCTCAAATGTCTTGCATTGCTTCTTTACCAAAAAATCATCTCCCGGAACATGAATTTTTATCTCTACATTTTTATTTTCTTTATCACTAGTTTTTTCCACTTTTAAAAAAACATCTGAAGAAACAATTTTATCATAATACTTCTCCAACTTATCCATTCGCTCTTGAACAAAGTCAACTAGCTTTTTGTCAACCGTAAAGTTAACTGCATGAACATTTACCTTCATAATCAAATTTTTTATTGGTTAAACATTTGAATTATTACTGACTTCTCGGATGTGCGTTACCATATACCTTTTTTAGTTCTGACAAACTACTGTGCGTGTATACTTGAGTCGACGCCAAACTCGAATGTCCTAACAATTCCTTTACTGAATTGATGTCGGCCCCGTTGTTAAGCAAATGTGTTGCAAAGGTATGTCGCAGTATGTGCGGACTTTTCTTTACCTTCTCTGAGACATTACTAAAGTAGTTATTAATTAATCGATACACAAACGAATCGTTCAATTTAACGCCCTTTGAGGTTAAGAAAAAAAAGTCAGTATCTTTAACCAACTCTAAATTAGCGCGTTCAGAAAAATAGATATTTATCTGTTGGGAAACAATTGGCAAAATTGGTAAAATTCTTTCTTTATCTCTTTTGCCCAGCACTTTCAACGTGTTGCTTGAAAGATTGATGTTCGAAACTTTAAGATGAATTAATTCGGTTCGGCGTATTCCCGTGGTGTAAAACAAATCAATGATCAACTTATCGCGAATACCTTCATAACCTTCGGGGAAATTTATCTTTTCCAAGACCAGATCCAACTCCTTTTCCGAAAAAGGAATTTGAATCTTTTTTGGCGTCTTTAATGCCTTGTGTTTCACTAACGGACTCACCGCCAGCTGCTGTGTTTTCATCAAAAATCTGTAAAATGATTTTAACGAAGCCATTTTCCGATTTACCGAAGTATTGGAAAGCTGAGCATCCACCAGCGAAACCAGCCAACTTCTGATTTGGCTGTAATTGACTTCTGATAAATCGCACTGATCAAATTCCTTTTGCAGAAAGATTTCAAAAAAACCCAAATCATCAAGATAGGCCTTGACCGTATGGGGCGAATAGTTTTTCTCCAATTGCAAATAATCTTTAAAGGCCTGCTTGCTATTTTTCATAAAAAAAACCGTTAGCATCAAAGATATTAAACTTTGATTACTAACGGTACTGTAGTTTTTGGAAAATAAATTATTAGCTTTCCAAATTGTCTCTCATGTTCTGAATGTAAGCCGCTTTCTGGATTTTCATCCGGTGGGTTACTGAAGGCTTGATAAACGCTTGACGCGAACGCAACTGACGAACTGTTCCGGTTTTATCAAACTTTCTTTTATAGCGCTTTAATGCTCTATCGATATTTTCTCCGTCTTTAATTGGTATAATTAACATAATATAGACACCTCCTCTCGTTAAGGCTGCAAAGGTAACAGAAAAGCTGAAACATACAAGAAAAAACAAATATATTTTGGGCGTGCCGGCTCTAGAAATAAAGGCTACAGATCGGGCAACGTTTTGTTCGCCGTCAGGCTATCCGCTCCAATCTTTTTTTAATCCACGCTGATCAGAGTCGACAATTTTTTTATAAAAAAAAGGATTTCCACTGCTATCCTTCACGCTAATCTCACTCAAAAATAAAGAGACAAACCAAAGGAATGAACCTTTCATTTTGTCTCTTCATTTCTATAGAAAATCTTTTGTTCAAGCATTCAATGCTTTAGTCTCAATTTCTACCTTCTATTTCAACTAATCTTTCAACAAATTTCTTGAAATCACCAATTTTTGAATTTCTGTAGTGCCTTCCCCAATCGTACACAATTTTGAATCCCTGTAAAATTTCTCCACCGGATAATCTTTCGTGTAGCCATAGCCGCCGTGAATTTGAATGGCCTCATTGGACACTTTTACACAAACTTCCGATGAATACATTTTAGCCATTGCACCCAACGTGGTTACCGGCAAATGTTTTTCTTTTAAGTAAGCCGCCTTGTGCAGTAGCAGTTCCGAAGCTTCAATTTCGGTAGCCATATCCGCGAGTTTAAATGCAATTCCTTGAAAACTACTAATCGGCTGACCAAACTGGTAACGTTCTTTAGAATATTTCAAAGCCGCTTCGTAGGCACCCTTTGCAATTCCCAATGACAGCGCTCCGATAGAGATTCGCCCCCCATCCAATATTTTCATGGCCTGAACAAACCCTTGACCTACTTCACCCAAACGATTGAAATCCGGAATGCGGCAATTGTCAAATATCAATTCGGCGGTTTCACTTGCGCGCATGCCTAATTTATTTTCCTTTTTTCCTGAGGTAAATCCTGGTGTGCCTTTTTCAAAAACAAAAGTAGTCATTCCTTTAGAATCACCTTTTTCACCGGTACGCACAATCACCACCGAAATATCGCCAGAGATCGCATGCGTGATAAAATTTTTTGCACCGTTGACGATCCAGTAGTCGCCATCTTTTACCGCAGTAGTGTTCATACCTCCGGCATCAGAACCCGTATTGTGCTCGGTCAATCCCCAAGCGCCAATATGCTCGGCAGTCGCCAATTTCGGAATCCATTTTTTCTTTTGTTCTTCATTTCCGAAAGTCAGAATATGATTCGTGCAAAGTGAGTTGTGCGCCGCCACCGACAGCCCTATTGAAGGGTCTACTTTAGAAATTTCTTCTACGATGGTAATGTATTCGTGGTAACCCAAACCAGATCCGCCGAGGGATTCAGGAACTAAAATTCCCATAAACCCCATTTCACCTAATTTTTTAAATAACGAAATTGGAAAGGTTTGTGCCTCATCCCATTCCATTATGTGTGGACGCATTTCTTTCTCTGCGAAATCGCGTATTGATTGTGCAATCATAGATTGCGTTTCATTTTGTGCAAAATTCATTTTCGAGCGTATTTTTTTAGAATTCCAAATATAAGGCTATTATTTTAATTTTATCAACAGGAAAGCCCGAAATTTTTATTAAATCCTCAGTATTTTTAATTTCCCCATTCATGCTTCTGAACGTAACGATTGATTTTGCCAACGCATATCTAAAATAAGGGAAATTCATCAGTTCTTTTACTGAGGCGGAGTTGATATTTATCTTTTTAACATCGGGGATGGTTGCGATCTTAAAATCCTTGTTTAAGCTTTCAACTACCTCTGGCGAAAGACCCCAAATATCTTTGAGTTGCTCCATACTCACAAACGCACCGAACTTGGTCTTTTCTTTTAAAATTCTTTCCGACAATCCATCACCAATACCATAGACTTTCTTCAAATCTTCCTGCGTCGCAAGATTCAGATCAAGGATTGCTTTCACTTGCTTACTTTCTAAGCGCGTGTTGGGAAAAGATTTAAACTTGCTTTTGTTTTTTACCCAATCCGGAAATTTGAAATAGGGCGACATGGAACGCAGCAACGAATCGGAAACACCGGTCACTTTTTGAAACTCTTCCCCCGAGTTAACGTAGCGGTTGGTTTGGCGATAGGCCAACAGGCGATCAATTTCTGCCACTGACATTCCCAATTTATAGCCCTTAAAATCAGTGATGAAATTCGGATTGAAAGGATATATTTTAGGAATTTGAACTTTTTTTTCGCGTTGTAACGAATCGATTGGTGTTTGCAGATCCATCCATTGTTGGCGCTTGTCTTCTGTCTGCAGTGGTTTGGTCTTAAAGTCAACAAAAAAATACAGCATTTGAAATACGACAATAGCAGTGAGCAACACGAAAATTCCGTTGCGCTGCGATTTGGAAAATTTAAAGTACGGTGAGAAAGATGATGTTTTCATTTTTTGGCGTGGATAAAGTTTAAAGGCGTTGCGTGTAGGGTAATTATTATAAGTCGAAAACGGAACTTCGCTTGGCTCGGATCAAATCTTTCAACCGAAGCCAGAAAGCGAGTGTTAAATAAACGCCAAACCAAAGTCCGGCAGTAACAAATGAAATGTAAATAAAAAACAAGCGCACACTATTGGCGCGCATTCCGAGTGTGTCTGCCAGGCGTGACGACACATGGAAACCATATTTTTCGAAGAAATATTTGAGCCGGATTACGTAAGACATTTTTTCGTTGTATTGCTGTACAAAATTAAACTTTTATTGGATTGCTTTTTAGTAATTCCATTCCAATAACACACGACAGACATTTGCTTTTATTACAATATTCATTTTTGAGTTGCAACAGCGCCTGACTTTCAAATGCATTGCAGGCCTGACGGCCAAAAAAAGCAAATTTATGAATTACCGCATTGGTTTCCGCTGCTATTTGTTGTAGCAACTGAACGGTACTTTCAGTGGGGTCTATGCCCTGACTTCGAGCGTAGGCAAATTGAATAGGCACGACGGTGTTGATCACGATTAAATCGATGAATGCTTTGGAAAGTCCTTTGTTTTGCTTTGGACTTACCTTATCAAATTGGTAATGGGTTTTCCAATAGTGTGAAACGCTGACTTGAAAAATGTCGTAGAGTTGCTTGACCGATACCGCCGCAATAATTTTCGAAAATAATTGCTGCTGAACTCCATACAATTGCGCCAATTGAGACAATCGGATCGTCGGGAAATTATCAGGACGGTGTTTGAAAAACTGAACCGAATCATAGACGGATTTTGTCAGCTGGTATTTGTGCGTCAAATATTGATAACGCGATTTTAAATTGGCAAAATATGTGTCTTGTTTTTCATCGGTCAGCAAACCGGCCGTACCAAAAAGTAACGCTTCTATATTTTCTACTTCAAAACTTTCTTTTCGAATCACCGCAAACGGAATCGCGGTAGCAATCTTTAAAAAGATTTCGCCGTTGGTATTCAATCCGAAATTTTTAGCCAGCATACAAAATAATATGGCATCCCAATCGGACTGGGTTTGGATGACCAGATCGTCTATAGGTTTTGCCTTACTTTCGAGCCGTTCAAAAAAAAGACGCTCTTGCCAATTTTTAAATACAAATTGATCGATGGAGGCTAAATCCTTTTCGCAAAATATCCATGATTTGGGCTGTATCAGAGCGTCATATTGATCTAACACTTCTTTGGAAACATACTTTTTTAATTCCAAAACCGGAATCTCGGTGTTGTCTTGTCGGAAGATTTCTGTGTCATGCTGCCAGACAACATGGAGGATTACATTTTCATAGGCTTCATCCTTTTCGTGGTGGTGGTGGTACCAATCGGAAGATTTAAGATGAATTTCTACATTTCCCGCCCATTGCTGCTGTCCGATGAGCATTTGGGCATTAAAAAAATCAGGACCCGACAATTGGAGGTAATTTCCGGAATGAATTAAAGTAATTGACTCCTGATTGGTAGTGTAAAGATTGGAAGTATCAAACTTCTTGAACTTCCACAGGTAGTGTAGGAAATCTTCTTTCATGACAATAATTTTTAAATGGCGTATAGTTGAAGTACCAAAGTAAGAAAAAATTCGTTCCCTTCAGATTTACAAGCCAATAAATTAGTGTTTTGTTACTACTTCAAATCAGTTGCTTGCTGTCAGCAGATACAATTGCGCACAGGCTCTGGCGTCGGATAAGGCTTCATGATGGTTGAGCTGGATGTTGTTTCTGTCGCTACAATATTTAAGATTGGCGGGTTTGTAACCTTTGGCCCTATATATTTTACAAGTACATTCCCAGCGGTCGGCGATTTCAAGCTCATCATAATACAGCCCATAATATTTCATTGTTTTGGTCAAAACATTGCGGTCAAATTGTTCGTTATGTGCCACAATTGTTCGACCTGACAAACGTTTTTGTATTTCTGGGAAAATTCCGTCGAAGGTCTTTTTGTTCAGGGTTTCAATTGGTTTGATACCATGCACCATGATGTTTTGATACCAATATTCGTTTTCGGGAGGCTGAATTAAAGTATAGTATTCCTCGGTGATGATTCCGTTTTCAACCGTTACTATGCCCACCGCGCAAGCACTATGGTGGTATCCTGTAGCCGTTTCGAAATCAATCGCTGTAAAATTCATGGTGCGTTAACGATTTATTATTTTATTGACCCAATGATATCATATTTGGTGATGATATGGTGTTTGCCGTTTGCCAAATCCAAAAGTACCGCCTGATTGTCTTTTGTAAACCATTTGGAAACCTCTTCAATTGAAGTACCTAGCTTGACAATCGGATAGGGTTTTCCCATCACCTCTTTAATGGGTTTGTCGGCTACATTTTTATCGGAAACGTAACTTTGGAACAGATCTGATTCATCGACCGATCCTACGAAACCAGTGATGTCAATGACGGGAATCTGAGATATTTTGTATTTTCGCATGCGTTCGATGGCGTGCGATACCAATTCCTCTGTACGAACAACCACTAATGGTTTGTCAATATGATCTTTGATAACATCTTCTGCTTTTGTAATTACTTGATCGAGAAAACCGCGCTCGCGCATCCAATCATCATTGAAGATTTTGCCCACATACCTGCTTCCCGAATCATGAAATAAAACCACCACGACATCTTCTGGCTTGAAGTGTTCTTTGAGTTGCAGCAATCCCTTAATCGCAGAACCTGCTGAATTACCAACAAAAATGCCTTCTTCCAAAGCGATTTTTCGAGTGTAAACAGCGGCATCTTTATCGGTTACTTTCGTAAATCCGTCAATCAGCGAGAAGTCGACATTTTTGGGAAGAATGTCTTCGCCAATGCCTTCTGTGATATAGGAATAAATTTCGTTTTCATCGAAAATACCCGTTTCGTGGTATTTTTTAAATACCGATCCGTAAGTGACAATACCCCAGATTTTGATATTTGGATTTTTTTCTTTTAAATATTTGGCGACGCCAGAGATGGTTCCGCCCGTGCCAACGCCCACGACAAAATGCGTTATTTTTCCGTCAGTTTGTTCCCATATTTCAGGACCCGTTTGTTCATAATGTGCGATGGCGTTTGAAGGATTATCATACTGGTTCACGTACCAAGAATTTGGGGTTTCTTCTCCCAATCTTTTGGAAACCGAGTAGTAAGATCGTGGATCGGTTGGTTCTACATCAGTCGGACATACAACTACTTTGGCTCCTACAGCGCGCAGGATATCCATTTTTTCTTTAGACTGTTTGTCGGTGATTACACAAATCAATTTGTATCCTTTGACAATGGCTGCCAAAGCGAGACCCATTCCGGTGTTTCCTGATGTGCCTTCAATGATGGTGCCTCCGGGTTGTAATCGGCCGTCCGCTTCTGCATCTTCGACCATTTTAACAGCCATACGGTCCTTTGTAGAATTTCCGGGATTGAAGGTTTCTACTTTTGCAAGTACGAGTGCATCGACTTCGGCAGTCACTTTGTTGAGACGAACTAACGGCGTATTGCCAATAGTTCCCAATATATTTTCTGAATATTTCATTTTTTTGAACGTTTACTGCAGCACTGCGTTAGGCTCGGGCACGATGTCGCAATGGCTTTTGATTTCGAGCGACAAATATAAGAATTTGTTATGGAATGAAAGTTTAATTTAACGATAATGCCGCGTGCGGGATGGCAGCGGTATCACCCAATCAAGCAAAACACGGCACTTGTCGTAGTTTTTGTTGATTGGGAATATAGCGGACAGCGCGTTTTCACGCCCAAAATATTACTGGAAGAAGGTCCAAACCAATCCGAAACGAACCAAGAAATCGCGATAAGGATAATTGGGTGCAGCGTAAAAAGTGTTCGTGGTGCCCCAAGCAGAATTAAAATGTTCGGCTTTGAAAAATATACGGGTTTGGCGCACGCGCATGTTCACGAAGAAATCGAAGTTGGCAAAATCTCCGATTTGCTTTTTGTTTTGGGTAAAAAATTCGCCGATTACCGGATTGTAATCGTTGGCATAGTACTTTGTAAAATAATTAAATGAAATTCCGGTTTGCAGATACAGTGCTTTTTTAAAAAAATAGTTGGTAAAATAAAGGGTATTCCTGGTCACTATTTCGGGCACGTTAAGAATGGATTCGGTCTGATCGGTTTTTTGGTACAATATGGTATTGTCGAGTGCTAATTTCCAAAATTTGATTTCCTTGCTGACTTTGAGCGACAGGTATTTTATACTTCTGTCGTACTGCTTTGGCGTAACAAGCAAAAGTGAATCGTTGGTGCTGTTATCGCTGTAATATAAAAAATCGTTGAAATTCGACAGTTGAACATCGGCGTTGGCCCACTGCGTTTGGGCATGTATTGCAACGGAATTAATTTTTTGATTTTTGAAATTATTAAACCAATTATAATTGATAAAACTACTCTGGTGAAGATTATAAAGATGGTCTGGTAACTTGTTGGTTTTCTGATATTCTAAAGAAATCCTGTTTTTGGGGTTTAAGGTGTAGGCAACAGCACCTTCAATATTGGCTAAAGATTGATTCGAGATGGAATTGGAATAGAACAACTTGGCCTTCCATTTCGCTTTTTGGTAGTCATATTGTCCGCCAACGGAATTAATTTGATCATTTAACGAACTAGGAATCGTTTGATCTGCAATAATATAAATGGTGTTGTAATAGTAATTATACCGGAAATCTTCTGCGAAGAATTGGAATTTTCCTAACGATAGATTTTCATACACAGCGCCTATTTTATTGTACATGCGGTTGTAATGCACTTGGTCGTTGAGGCCACTTGGAATATAAGAGGCTCCAAATCGCTGCAGGCTTTTACCTCCTACATTGGAACTTAATGTGGGCTGATTGTATTCGAAAAACTTATTTTCATATTCGAAAGTATGCGAAAAGTAAAGGTTATTCTCTCCCTTAATTGAATTTATTCTAAAAGCATGATCGAGAAACATTCTCTTGCCTTTGAGAAAAGATTTTGCATCGGTGAGGTAAACTTCAAGTCGCTGCCTTTCTTTAAAATTCTGATCTTTATTTTCAAAATCTGACGTTGTGGTGAGGCCTCCATTTTCGGCGTTGAGAAAATCTTGACTCGTGAAATGGCCATTGGCAATATACCGCTCGTTTTTGGCTCGGTAGCTTGCGGTAAATCGGAAATTCCCGGTACTTGACAATTGGTTGATGTACTTTCCTAAAGAACGCAACCCTTTATAGGCAAGTGAAAAGTTGAATTGTTTCGAAGTGTTTACGGTGATTAGGGCATCAAGGCTTTGTCCTTGTTGCATGACGGTTTTAAAATAAAGTTCGGTGATGGGTGTTGCCACCGAATAATAATTAATTTGGTTGGACTCGAGATAGGCAAAATGTTTTGCCTTGTATCCAAATTCAGGGTAAGCAGAAAATTTATTTAAACTGTAATCTAACATATTATAGGTTTGCCCTTCATTTACAAAAGGCAGTAATCCAAAATTATCTTTCCGGAGGTAATTAAATTCGTACTCTTTTTTAATGGTAAGCGAAGTATCGACGAGTGTAGTGTCGCGATTGGTTGTGTAAATTTTATAGGAAGTAATGGGGGCTTTACGCGCCAATTCTTTGGTTTTTTGTTCCGCAGATTTGACAAGACTTTTTTTAGGCTTTTCTTTGGCCGGTTCCTGCGAAAAAACAAAAAGCACCGACAGGGAACACAAGACCGAAAGTACAATTTTCATAGATAGTTTATAAAGGACAAAAATAACTATTTGTTTGTAACTGGCAATCATTGGTACGAAACTTATAATTTACCCAGTCATAAAAACAAAAAACCATCCTGAATCAGGATGGTTTTTAGAAAATAAATTATCTTTTATATTATTGTTTCACTACTTTAATGGTAGAAGAACTTCCTAAACTATTTGTCACTTTAACCATGTAAACTCCTGCATTCAATGAACCCAAATTAATAGAAACATTGTTTATTGCACTATAGTTGTTGGTTGAAACTTGTTTACCCAAAAGATCATATACAATTACTTGATTGATGTTTTTGCCAGCTAAGTTTAACAAACCCGAAGTAGGATTTGGTGTTGCAGTAAAAGCCTTATCATTAGAGAATGTAGTTGCAGCAAGAAATGGTTGGTGATTAGCATTAAATTTAAAAATACCACCTACAGCAGCTGAAGTACTAAATCCACTTGCAAAACCTGTATTAGGATTTAAAAACGCAACAACTCCTCCATCAACAAAATTCGTATCTGGATCGTTATTGATATTTATCCAGGTCAACCCTCCATTTGTAGTGTAAGAAGAACCTCTTTCTGTATTGTCTAAATCTTCACCAACACTAATGTAGGTATTGGGTAAACCTGGTATTTCAGATACTCCAAAATTTCTTAAAAAACCGGTCCAAGCAACACTTGTCCAAGTCACTCCGCCATCAGCGGTGCTGTAAAGTAAATAGTCACTGGTCTGAAGCAGCCCGTTATTGGCGTCAGAAAAAGCCAAATCACCAGATTCTGTTCCGTTGATTCCTCCTCCGAAATCAGGAATAGGAGATTGAGAAATAGACCAAGTTAATCCCTTATCTGAAGATTTTAAAATTCTTCCGAAAGTAGTACCAATCCAAATTGTATTTCCGTTGACCGTAAACTGATTAGTTAAACCATATTCCGTGGCATCATTTGGCACTAATGCTGGAGTTGAGCCTACTCGGGTCCAGTTAGTTCCTCCATTGGAAGTGGTGTAAATTTCAAAATACCCACCAACAGGATCTCCCATCGTTACCCCTTCGTTAGCATTCCAAAAATACACTAGATTTGCAAATGAAGCTGCATCACTATAAGTAGCTGAAGCCTGCTTTACCCATGTTGTTCCGCCGTTACTTGTTTTGTAAACGCCACCAGGACTGGTCGCTTTTGGAAAAACGGAAGCATACGCTACATCCTGAGAAACACCGTGAATGTTACCGATTTCTAAATCTGCCGAAGTAGCGCCTAGATCAATAACACCTGTTGAATAAGTCAAACCTCCGTCAACACTTTTTGAATAACGGCGAATGGTTGTACAACCAGTTGTTCCGCAAGTCATATTTAACCAAGAAACATTGTCATCAACGATAGAAACACTTCTGAAACCTGTACTAGCGGCTGGTTGAGCTGTTGCGTATTCGGTCCAGAAATCTTGAGCCTGACTAGAAAAAGCAACCAGAAAGGCTGCGAAAAGTAATAATTTTTTCATAATATTTTAAAATTGAGTTAATAAATAATAAACAAATGTAAATTAAAATAATTAATTTTTAAATCAATAAAAATTAATTATTTTAATTATTTTGGACTACAATGCCGAAACTGTGTACAGTCCTTGATTTTTGACAATTTGTAGTTTAGGTACCGCAGTTGCGGCTGTACCTACAGTTAATCCG
>JACMOK010000110.1 GCA_014378065.1 Flavobacterium sp. | reverse complement strand
TTTGGACAGTTTCAGCTTTCGAAAATATTAATGAAAAATGAAATTCCGAGCCAAGACCTATTTTACTTTTTACCGATATTTCACCATCCAGTAATTCTACTAATTGTTTTACAATGCTTAATCCCAATCCTGAACCGCCAAATTTACGGGTTGTACTGGCTTCCGCTTGAATAAAACGTTCAAAAACAGTAGATAATTTTTCAGGTGCAATGCCAATTCCCGTATCTTTTATCGAAAACTTTAGGGTAACGGTCGTGTCGGTCTCTGACATTTTTTTCACCGAAATTGAAACTTCGCCCGATTCGGTAAATTTTATGGCATTTCCCGCCAAATTCATTATTATTTGATTGATGCGACCTTTATCTCCGGAGACAGATTCGGGCATATTGGCATCCAAAAACAAACTAAATTCAAGTCCTTTTTGGTCAGCTTTTACTTTTAATAAGCTATAAACGTGATTTAAAACGTTTTTGACATTAAATGGATGGGCTTCAATGACTAATTGTCCCGAGTCAATCTTTGATAAATCTAAAATATCGTTGATGAGCAATAATAAATTATCCCCGGCATCTTGGATATTACCTACGTATTCTGACTGCACAGTATCTAGGTCTCTTTGTGATAAAAGCTCCGTGAAACCAATAATAGCATTTAAAGGGGTACGGATTTCGTGGCTCATATTCGCCAAAAAGCTGTCTTTCGCAAAAACTGCCATTTCGGCGAGATTTTTGGCATTGATTAAATCAGATTCCGCCTGTTTTTTGATGGTGTAATCTTCGGCAGCACTAAAATAACCTAAAACTGCCCCGTCCGTATTTTTGATGCAGGTTATACTCATCCAAACGGGTGTACGTTTGCCCGATTTTGAAATGTATGTCCATTCATTGGCATCCATATTGTTGTATTCAGTGGTCGTTTTCGCAATAAGCGTGTTGAAATCAGGCTCAATTTTTTCGCCTAATTCAACAGTTAAATCCAGCGAGCGTTTGAGTACTTCGTCAGCATCATGAAAAGTTAATGCACTCATTTTTCCCACCACTTCTTCCGTTGTGTAACCCACTAAGTTTAACCCAACTTTATTAATTATTTGGACAATACCATCGGCGTTGATAAACATAACGGCATGCCCAACTCCGTTGAAAATAGAATTTTGCGTATCTAATAAATTACGAATACTCAAATCTTTCCTCTTTTTTTCGGTAACATCCGTCTCAATCGCAATGAAGTTAATGACTTCGTTATTATCATTGAATATTGGGCTTATACTGAGGTCAATCCAATACTCTCTACCGTCTTTACTTCTATTTTTGATTTCACCCTGAAATGTTACTTTATTAGTCACGGCTTCCCTGATGGCATGGATTGTTTTAGGATCTGATCCCTCGTATTGCAGGAAATGTCCTGGGATTTTTCCGATTACCTCATCCAAAGAATACCCCGTTGAGGTTTCAAAAGCCTGATTTCCCCATTGCATTTTTCGGTCTTTGTCCGTAATAATTACAATGTTATTGGTGCCTTTGGCAACCCACGAAAGTCTTTTGTTTTCTTCATTTATTTTTTTACTCTCGGTAATGTCCCGGGCGGTTCCGTAAAGAAAACCTGTTTCTCGGTCGGGAGAACAATTCCAACTTAGTAATTTGTAGCCACCAGTTTTACATTTCAATCTTGCTTCAAAATTAGTGAAATTCAAACCTTGCCCTAATTTTTCCATCGATTTGTTAACTATTTCAATGTCTTCCTCGTGGAAAAAATTAAAAAAAGTTTGGGACAATAATTCATCTTCGGAGTACCCCAACTCTTTTGAAAAAGCAGAACTAACTTTCTCGAAAAAACCTTTGCTGTTTCCTACACAAAAATAGTCCTTGGATATATTAAAAAATTGGATTAATTGATTTGCGTTTAGCTTTTGTTTGGTAATATCTTGTTTGATGGAAACGTATTGGTAGGGCTTTCCGTTAATGTCCATGAAAGGGACGATGGTGGTATCTGTCCAATAAAATGAACCATCTTTCGCTTTGTTTTTGATTTCGTTTTTCCAAATAGAACCCGAAGAAATGGTATTCCATATATCTTCAAAAAAATGCTGGGGGTGAAATCCTGAATCAAAAATTTTACTATCTTGTTCCATTAATTCTTCGCTCGAATATTTAGAAATCTCGCAAGTATTTTCGTTCACATACTTGATAATTCCTTGATTATCAGAAATCATTACCCCCGATATTTGATCCAAGGCTAATTTGTAGCTTTTTAACTCGGTGGTGACACTTTCTAATGCTTTTTTTGTAAGTCTTTCTACCTCATCATTTAACGCACGATTTTTGACTCTCAGCTCAAGTTGGACAACCACGTAATTAGCAAGTGTCGTAAGTGCCTTTCGCTGGCTTTCATCCAATTTTCGGGGAACTTGGTCGATGACACATAGAGAGCCAATGTTGTAACCATCAGGAGTGGTAAGCGGAGCTCCCGCATAAAAACGGATGTGTGGCGCATCCGTTACAAAGGGATTCTCTTTAAAGATTGGGTTTAATTGAGCATCGGGTACTTCAAATACTTCTTGACCCATGATGGTATACTGGCAAAAAGAGGCTTCTCGGGGCGTTTCCGTATTCTCAAAACCAACGGCTGATTTAAACCATTGTCTTTTATCGTCAATTAGAGAAATAAGTGCGGTTGGAACGTTACAAATATTAGCCACCAATTCAGTAATATTGTCAAATTCTGCTTCCGAAAAAGTATCCAATATTTGGTAATTTAATAAGGCTTTGACCCTTTCCTGTTCATTGGCGGGAATTGGACAATTTTGTTTGGTCATGGTTTATTGTATATGTTGAAATGGTTCTGAGATGAGAGTTAAGTAAGTAATGGGACAAAATAGATTAAATTTTATTTTTAACTTTGTTTGATGGCACGTACAAGTAAACATATTATTTTAACAGACATAGAAAAAAGGCAATTAGAACGAGGCTACAAACAAGGTTTGAATCATATTTTTCGTCGTAATTGCGAAGCAGTCTTATTGAATGCTTCAGGAAAAACCATCAAAGAACTAAGTGTTCATTTTTCTGTGGGATTAAATACGGTTGGTCAATGGTTACAAAACTGGTCTTCATCTGGTATCGAAGGACTTAAATTAGTACCTAGTCGTGGACGAAAACTAAAAGTAGCAGAAACCGATACCCTTATTTTAAATAGAATAGAGAATCTTTTAGAACAAGAATCACGTCAGTTAAACCATATTTTAGTTGCCTTAGAAGAAGAGTTTACTGTTACCATGTGTAAAAAGACATTAAAACGTCTGTTACGAAAAAAAATATCGTTGGAAACGTTGCCGTAAAATCTGCCCTAAAGAGCCATCTGATGAGCTAAAAAAAGAGAAAATAGCACAATTGTAAAGTGTAACAGAGTTGTGGAAACAGCAATTAGTTGATATTTATTTTGCTGATGAGGTTGGCTTTTCGCTCACACCCTCCATACCTTATTGTTGGAGTAAAATTGGAGAACAAAAGCCAATACCTACTAAAAAATATTTAGCCTACAACGTATTTGGCTTGATGAGCCCAGAACAAAAATTAATTACTTATTTGACTGAAAAAACGATTAATAGTGAGTTTATCATCCAATCTTTAGATGATTTTACCAAAAGTCTCACTAAAGTAACTGTAATTGTTTTAGATAATGCCCCCTGGCACAAGTCTAAATATGTACAAACTAAAATAGAGGAATGGGAACAGAAAGGGCTTTTTTTACTTTATTTGCCTACTTATTCTCCACACCTAAACAAGATTGAAACATTGTGGCGTTTTATTAACGGTGCGACGACTCGCTACCAATGGTTAAAAATAAAAGACTATACTAACTTAGGCTCGCTAAGAACAGCAATTGAAAATATTTTCAGACAATTTGGAACAGAATATCAAATTAAATTTACAATGAATTATTGATGATTATTTTTGTCCCATTACTTAGTCATTCAAATTTAAACGACGTTTTGAATTCTGTAGAATGTTTGATTTTGTTAAAGTCAATTTTGAATTTTGCTGATTCTAATGTTTTTGGTGGTACTGTTTAAATCCGTTTTTTGAAGCTGCAATTAACAGATTTTCCAACCAACAATCTGAATAAGTAAATCCGTTTAAGTCAGCTGCCCTACAAAGTAAATGCTGTTTTTTTTACCCTTGACTACTTTTTGGCAAAATGGTAAAAAATTATACCCAATTGCTAAAGCTCTAATTGTTAGTTGAGCTGATGATAAATTACCGTGAAAATACTGAGCGTTTGATAGAAATTTATCTATTGGTTTGATGGCTCTATCTACCATGTTGCTTGTTCTTTTACCTTCACAATCGAAGGACGTAGCAAATAGTTGAGCATTATTTTTCATTTTTTCAACCTGAGCTAAAACGGTTATTGAATTAATATTTTTCTTAGCCCATTCATCTATTTGGGTGATTTTATCAATAAAATCAGTTTTGTTATCCGCCTTATAAGCATCCCAAACTTTATTGAATAGTTCACTTTTCAAGGGTTCTTTTTTGGCGATACTTCTTATTTTGATATACGAGTGTAAAAAACATAAAATAAGTACAATCTCGTTGAATAGACTTTTCCACGCTTTGCGGGTCGCTGGCCAGCCGTCCGTATTTACGCTTTTGGGTTGATAATTTGGTGAAATATTAAGTGCTTCTTGTTTGAATGTATCGTAACTTTCTTTGAGTCCTTGTTAATCTTCTGTCAGAGATAAATCAGCACCTACAATACAGTTATCACCAACGGTCATACAAGAGTATATTTCTTTACCATTTAAAAATGTGATTTTTTCATCCGCCGTTAATGATTGAGAGAGTAAGTCAGGGTTTTTAATTGTTGTTCCCACGATGCTAAAACGGCCTAAATGATTGACTCTATCTAACCATTTTTGTTGGTTACCGCCAAAACAGGCTGTGATACTGTCCAAAGATGTCCCACGAAGGTATAACATGATACCTTCTCGACAATCTCCAACTTTACCGCTCCAATAAGGCATAATAAAACTGGGGTGGACAGCGTAAATTTGCCCTAAAAGGTTGATTCGACGATAGGGCAAATCCATTTTTTTAGAATACCTAATATCGTGAAATTGATAGCTCTTAGATAAATCAGCATCAAATAATAATTTGTATTTTTCGTCCAGACCATTAAGCCATTGACGAAAACAAATAGGGTCTTTTACTGTCTCTAAATACTTTAATTCTGAGATTGGTAATCGAATAATATTAGTCCCTTTTGCTGTTTTTGTTGTTTTTTCTTTACCGAGCGTCGGTCGCTTGCAGTTCGTTTCCGAACTTTTGGTTCCGATTCTATCACTTGGCTTGATTGGTTTGTTTCGCAAAATAAAGATCAGCCAAGTTTTTTCCATACCACCAAAAACATTAGAATCAGAAAATTTCAAAAATGAATTCATCTAATGAGACGATTTTTAAATATCCGAGTAATCTGCAGGATATAGAAAACGGGTATCATTTTTAGAAACATTGTGTTGATATTCTGGCATGGCTACCAACTTTTTCCAGTACTCATCGGCCGAAAATGCCTTCCAATGCTCATCCCGTGAAGCCTTATTTTCAAAGGTTGTCATATACATTAGATTGGGCATTTGTCCGCCCGAAATAACTTCTGCGTAGAAAACCGCATTAAAACCTAATCGTTTGAACAAGGTAACTTCTCCACCTCGGTTAAACATATCTACTTTATTTAAGTACAATTTTTCGGTAGG
>JACMOK010000018.1 GCA_014378065.1 Flavobacterium sp. | reverse complement strand
TGCACGATAAAGCCGCTATCGTGATCAACAAACTTTTGCAAATCAAATGTCTGCCCTTTAAAATTTTTAATGCCACAGACCAGATCTACCGGGTTAAAATGCGTAGAACTTTCTAACAGTTGCAGTTGCTGTGGATTATGAATGTCAATCTGCGAGGTTTCGATAATCTGTAACGAAATGTTTCCTTTGATATCGCGAACCCAAAAAGGTCCTCCACCGGGCTCACCTTCATTTTTGACCATTCCGCAAACCCGAAGTGGCCGATCAAGGATCTCCTTGATATAATTGATTTTATTTTCAAGAGTGTATTTAGGGAAGTCTTCCGTTAAGGCGACATTAAGTTGCTGTTGGATAAAAATAACAACCCCTTCAATGTCTTGTTCCTGGATAAAATCACTTTCGATTTCATTTAAAAATTGAAACAATTGCTCTTGAAATTCGACTAAAATTCCGGCCAAACCTTTTTTATACAATGTGATGTTTCCAATATGATTCTGAATGACATTGTCTATGTTTTTTATGAAAATAATATCGGCTTCCAATTGGTTCAAGTTTTCTATCAGCGCACCGTGCCCGGCGGGACGAAACACCAATTTATTGTGCTCGTCTCTGAACGGAAGGTTATTCAAGTCGACTGCAATAGTATCTGTCTTGCTGTTTTGAAAAGTAAAATTGACCTTCACATTAGTGCCGGCACTTTTTTCGACTTTGCTTTTAACGCTTTTAATTATTTTTTCGAACTCGACTTGATGCGTTTGAGAAATGGTAAAATGCAAATGACCGACGCCGTTTGCGCTGGCATAATAAGCACTTTCATTTAAATGTTCTTCAATTGGAGTGGCAATGTGGCTAGGGTATTTATGAAACGGCAAAATCGCCTTCGGTTGATTACAAAAATCAAAATATTGTGGATGCAACAGCATTTGAATGAAATGATAATTTTTTTTATCTCTTTCCCAGGAATGAAAATCGGAATATCTTTCTTTAAGAGCCGAATCGACTGCACTGTAGAACGGAAACTTGTCCAATCCGGTTAAAAATACCGTCAGATGGGTTGCGTTTTTTCTGTTAATGTAAGCGTTGATAGTTTCGTTTTCGATATCAAATTCATTCAAAAATTCATTTAAAAACTTAAACATTCTGCTGGCTGCTCCGGATGCGGGGACAAATTTTTTAAGTTTAAAATTGTTTTTTCTGAGATCAAAGAAATTTGAATATTCTTCGAACTGGTCTTCGGTTAGTTTTATAACGCCGTCGTTTTTTGTGGCCGGGCGAACCAGATTGGCTTTTAAAATGCCGTTTCGAAAAATATCAAAGTGCCTTTTAATTGAATTTAATGGAATGCCTTTTTGATGAATCTGCACAAAATCGTGCGACGAAAATCCCATGGAATGGGCTTGGGTTAAATTTGCAAGAATTCTTTTGGCTTCTTCGAAACGATCATGTTTATTTCCGGTAAGAGTAACAAACGGCTTGTCATTTTCAATCAAGGCCTGTTTGAAAATAGCGAAAGTCATTGCCCGATCTTTTGGTGAGTCTCGCAAATCGTCTTTCTCCCATGGCACATCAATATCGGTTAAAAAAAATAAATCGTATTTGTGTTTGCGTGCGGCTTTATCTAGTATCGGATCGCAAAATTTATAATTGACTTCTGAAAAAACCTTGGTCACTAACAGGCAAGTATCGCAAAAAAGATAATTTTGAGCCGTCAGCAAGGATTCATTTTCTAAGCGTGTCTGACCTATTGCGATGGCCAGCAAATCTTCAGGCTCACAACTTTTTGCCTGCGTTTCCCATTTTTTTTGGAGATAATCTCTGGCAAATTCTGGAGCCCAAACGGTATCGAAATGCGCCGCTAGTTGTTTAGACAAGGTCGTTTTTCCGGTACTTTCTGGTCCGAATAATGCAACTTTTACTATTGCTGTTGGCTGTTGTTTAAGATTTTCTTCCATTCTAAATAAGCTGAAACAGCTAAAATTGTAAATATTAAATACTGTAGTGATAGCATACCCAATCCGCGGTAGGCATACAATGGAACAACAATGATATCACCAATAATCCACAATATCCAGTTTTCTATTTTTTTTACCGCCATATACCACATGGCAGTAAAAAATATTCCTGAAGCAAAAATATCGATATAATTGTCTTTCCGTATGGTGTAATCAAATAATTTATAAATGCCGAAAACGACAAACATCGTGATAAAAAAAAGCACAACCCCTATTAATTTTTCCTTAGCGGTGGTTTTAGAAATTGGCAGTTCGAAGTTATCATTTGTTTTTTTTGTCCATTTGTACCAGCCGTAAACACTCATTATTGTAAAATAAGCATTGATCATCATGTCGCCCAGATATCCTGCCTGGTACAACAGAAAAGTGGTAATAACAGTGGCAATTAATCCCGAAGGGTATACTAAAATGTTTTCTTTTTTGGCAAACCATACACTGCATATCCCAAAAACAAACGCCAAAAACTCGAGTAAAATTTGAAATACGGAAGCATCTTTGTAGGCATCTGTTAAAAAATGGATCATCACTAAGAATTAAAAAAATTATGGTCGTTTTCAAATGCGGTGCCAATCACCACCATATCTGCACCCGACGCATACGCCAATGCAATTCCTTCTTGATTTCGGATGCCTCCACCTACAATCAGCGGTATTTCGATCTGGGCCGATACCTGTCTGATTATGGCTTGTGATACCGGGATTTTGGCCCCACTGCCCGCTTCGAGATAAATTAACTTTTTCCCTAGCATTTCGCCTGCTTGTGCCGTATGTACGATGTAATCGACATTTTCAGCCAATAACGGAGCTGTATTGCTTACGGTTGACACAGCGGTTCGATGACCACTTTCTATTAAGAGATAACCTGTAGGAATCACTTCTAAATTCGATTTTTTTATTATCGGTACTGCATTTACGTGGTGTTCAATTAAATAATCGGGGTTTCTTCCAGAAATTAATGAAAGGAACAAAATACCATCAGCATGCGGTGAAATTTGAGAGGGATTTCCTGGAAAAAGAATTATCGGTAACGAACAATTTTGCTTCAGTGCTAAAATTAACACATCAATTTTATCAGTCAACACCAAGCTACCGCCTACCAAAATATGTGTGGCAGGAGAGTGGTTTATTTTTAACGCTAATTCGGCTATGTTTTCAAAATCAATTTTATCGGGATCTAAAAGTATCGCCAGTAACTTTTGATTTTCTGCTTTCGCCAGTAGCATTTGAGAGTAAAGCAATGACATACTAAAGGTTTTCAAAAGCGTAAACTAAGGTAAAATTTTCTATTTCTTCAAAATAAACGGCAAAAGATTGGTGCAAATGTTCTATATCGAGCCAAGCAGTGGTTTTAAGCTGCTGCATATCAAATGGTTCTGCTTTGATGTGATCTTTAAAACTGATGCCGGCTTCACTGCGGATTTTGAAAATTACTTCTTTGATTCCCCACAACACGGTCAGTTTGTTAATGTAATCTGCTGCTTGCTTGTTTAAGTCGGCAAATTCTTTTGGATTGATAAATTTATCTGCAATCACCGCAATTTTATCTCTCCGCATTTCCAGATCAATACCCGCAATTTGGTCGCTGATGATAATGGTAGAAAATGAGTGTGAATGCGAAATGGAAATGTGTTTGCCATCTTCAAAATAAGGTTTGCCGAATTGGTCATAATGCAAGTCAATATCGGTGTAGCCTTTTTCCTGCAGTAGTTTGCGGACGCTCAAGAATCCGCGCTGGTGCAATTCCGATTTCATTCCGTTCAAACGGCGGGCGCTTTTTTCTTTGAGTGGCACCTCGGCGCGCAGTTGCGTTATGGATTCAGTTATTTTCCAAACCAGAATTTCGGTGGTCGCATTAACGGTGATGGTTTTATAAAGCGGCATTCTTAAATTTGTAAGTTAGGGTTTCGATTGGCAGACAGGCTAGCCCCGATAGCAGCGGAAATCTCCCGGTTTAAGAAAAAATTGGAATTTTAATCTGTTTTTTTCTTGACCGGGAATTGCAACGGATAGCGGGACCCATGCTTCAAAAAAAAATCGGCTTCAGCAAATACCGCCTAAAACAAATTATTTTATTGATTTTTAAATCCTTACGCCTTCAAACAATTCATAAATAATTCAAAATATTTTTTAAATACTCAATTATTGCCTAAATTTGCCAAAAATCTTATAATTACAAATATACTATAAATGAGTACTACAACTATGCCTTTTGTGGCTTTCAAAGTAAAAGACATTTCCTTGGCTGCCTGGGGAAGAAAAGAAATTGAATTGGCGGAAGCTGAAATGCCAGGATTGATGGCGCTTCGCAGAGAATATAAAAATGAACAACCGTTGAAAGGCGCACGTATTGCGGGCTGCCTTCACATGACAATTCAAACCGCGGTTTTGATTGAAACCTTGATTGCTTTGGGCGCTGAGGTGACTTGGAGTTCTTGTAATATTTTCTCGACTCAAGACCAAGCGGCGGCCGCGATTGCTGCAGCTGGTATTCAGGTGTATGCTTGGAAAGGGTTGAACGAAGAAGATTTTGATTGGTGTATCGAGCAAACTCTGTTTTTTGGAAAAGACAGAAAACCTTTGAACATGATTTTGGATGACGGTGGCGATTTGACCAATATGGTGATTGATCGTTTTCCGGAATTGCTTTCTGGAATCAAAGGATTGTCAGAAGAAACGACTACCGGTGTACACCGACTTTACGAAAGAGTAAAAAACGGAACGTTGCCTATGCCTGCCATCAACGTCAATGACTCCGTAACCAAATCAAAATTCGATAACAAATACGGTTGTAAAGAATCGGCTGTTGATGCAGTGCGTCGCGCTACAGATATAATGCTGGCAGGAAAAAGAGTCATTTGTTGCGGATATGGCGATGTTGGTAAAGGAACTGCGGCTTCTTTTAGAGGTGCCGGTTCAATTGTAACGGTGACCGAAATCGATCCTATTTGTGCGCTTCAAGCAGCAATGGATGGTTTTGAAGTAAAAAAATTAGAAAATGTGATCACTACCGCAGATATCATAATTACCAGTACAGGAAACAAGGACATCGTGTTAGAGCGTCACTTTCGTAAAATGAAGGACAAAGCGATTGTGTGCAACATCGGTCACTTTGATAACGAAATTGACATGGCGTGGTTGAATGAAAACTACGGCGATACCAAAGTGGAAATCAAACCACAGGTAGACAAATATACTATCGAAGGGGTGGAAATCTTAATTTTGGCAGAAGGCCGATTGGTAAACTTGGGTTGTGCTACAGGACATCCTAGTTTTGTAATGAGTAACTCATTTACTAACCAAACTTTAGCGCAGATAGAATTGTGGAAAAACAGCGCGGCTTACAGTAACGACGTGTATATGTTGCCGAAGCATCTGGATGAAAAAGTGGCTTTCTTGCATCTAGAAAAATTAGGAGTTGAATTGGAAACTTTGCGCAAAGATCAGGCGGATTACATTGGTGTGAAAGTGGAAGGACCTTTTAAACCAGAATATTACAGATACTAATTGATTGTAAATTGATCATAGATTAAGAACCCTTGCTGAAAAGTAAGGGTTTTTTACTTTATATTTACTGTGGAAATTAACCCTAACCTATACAACCATCGTTTTGAAAAAAAATACACTTCTTACGATTTTGCTAGTTTGTTCGCATTCCTTTTCACAAATCATAAACACAGCGCCTTACATTTTGACTGTTGATCAGCTAAAACAATGGACGAGTAATGGTGCGACCGCCTCTACCAATTTAATTGCCACAATACCTCTTGCGCCACGTTTTACCAATACTGCGACGCAATTTAATCCCGCTTTAACCAACAACATGAAAATTGCCTATCTGCCAGATGGGATGAACAATTTCGGAAACTATTTTGGTGAACAACCGCAATTCAACTTATACAATTTTACGCATTGGGCTTATTTGGATAAATTGGTTTGGTTTGGCGGCACTGCTTCGCAAACTATCCAACTGCCTTCTTCTCCGTGGACAAATGCAGCGCATAAAAACGGCGTAAAAGTATTTGGCAACGTTTTCTTTGCTCCCACCGCTTTTGGCGGAGCTACCGCAACATTAACTAGTTTTTTAGAGCAAGACCTCAATGGCAATTTTGTGGCGATTCCGAAAATGATCGCAATAATGCAATATTATAATTTTGATGGTTGGTTTATCAATCAGGAAACTGCTACCAATTCGACAACCGCAGCGCTGATGTACGCTTTTGTCCGAGATTTGACTTCTCAAGCAGAAGCGATTGGCAAAGAAGTAATGTGGTATGATGCGATGATTTTAAATGGAAACGTAGGTTGGCAAAACCGTCTAAACACCAACAACAGCGTCTTTTTGCAGCGGGATGAAGACGCCAATACCGTTAACGGTTTTGAGCAAAAGGTCAGCAGCAGTATTTTTATTAATTTTTTCTGGAGTAGCGCCGTATTCCCCAATGCCTCGAGAACAAGAGCAAATGCAATCGGGCGTTCTTCCTTCGAGGTATTTACAGGTGCCGATATCTGGCCGGGAAGAAACCAAGGCAATTTTGAAACCAACGGCAATACTTTTATGACCAACCTTCATGAAAATGCTGTTACACCTTATACTTCGCTTGGATTGTTTGCGCCCAATTGTGTGTACAACAATTCGGTTTATACCAATTTCAATAATGATCCTGCCGATTATGCCACTTTTTACGATGCGGAGAATCGCCTATTTTCCGGTGATGACAATAATCCGGCAAGCGTTGATGCGACGGGTTTTAAGGGATTGTGTAACTGGATTCCTGAGGCTACAGTGATCAACGACTATTTTTTTAGTACCAATTTCTGTACGGGGCATGGACTTAAAAAATTCGCAAACGGGCTCGAAGTTAGCAATTCGCCATGGCACGATATGAATCAGCAAGCCATGTTACCAACATGGCAATGGGGTTTTGAATCAACAGGAAGTCTTAACGCGGCCTGGGATTTTGATGTTGCCTATGAGGGCGGTAATTCTCTAAAAGTTTCAGGCAACCTAACCGCAGGAAATGCTGTAGATCTGATGCTTTACAAGACGAGTATATATTTATCGAGCAACGGCTCGATATATCCTCCTCAATTTGAATTGTTGCTTAAAACTAACGTGGCATTACCAGCGGCAGGAATGAAACTATTGGTCGTCTTTTCAGACGAACCGACACAGAAATATGAATTTCCTTTGACCGCTGCTAGTGCCTCCAATGGCTGGCAACGTTACTTCGGTAACTTAGCTGGTTTTCAAACTCGTGAAGTTTCAAAGCTTGGATTTCGATTTTTGTCAGACGAAGCAATTCCGGATTACCAAGTCAATATTGGTACATTCGCTTTTGGAAATAGCGTATTAACCACCCAAAGTATGGAAAAGGATAAAACATTTGTGACAGTGAGCTATCCGATAAATTATGCCTCTGCGATTCATTTCACCTTAAACTGGCCAGATACCAAACAAGTCGATTACATCCTATACGATTTAAAAGGAAAAGCTATCAAAACAAACACCATCAAAATAAACGGTATCACAAACTATTCGTTAGACACTAATGGCCTTGCATCGGGTACATACGCCGTTAAATTCACCGACCAGCAAAATCATACCGAAGTAAGAAAAATTATTATAAAGTAACCTAAATAAATAAATCATGACCAACAAAATCGTAAGCCTAGCACTCCTGCTTGTTTTTGCTACAGCCTGTAAAAAAGAAACTGTAGAAGTAGTAACAACCACTCAGAACGACAGTATAAATACTGTTACCAAAACGACGTCTTCCAGTTTGAAGACCGATTTGGATCAGCGTTTGCAAAATGCCGAAACCACTTTTAACGAAGCTGCTCAAAAATTGAAAGAAGCTACTGCCAAAGGCGATAAAAAGGCGGAGGCTGTTTCACAAAAAGTCGCTGACGATGCCAAATTAGCATGGGATAAATTAAAAACAGAAATGAATGATGGTGCAAACAAAACGAAAGAAGCACTACATGACGCAAGAGACAATGCTAAGGAAGGCTATAATGAAGCTTTGGAAAACGCCAAGGCGAAATAAGAGCAAACAAAAAACCCGTTTCGATTGAAACGGGTTTTTAATATCAAAAAATTAAATTTCTTATGCTTCAAAAGCAACGATAGAAACATAAGATTTGTTATCTTTTTTCTTTTGGAACTGAACCATTCCATCAACCCTTGCATGTAAAGTATGATCTTTACTGATGTAAACGTTTTCACCTGGATTGTGTTTAGAACCTCTTTGTCTTACAATGATATTCCCTGCAATAGCAGCTTGTCCACCAAAAATCTTAACTCCTAACCGTTTTGATTCTGATTCTCTACCATTCTTAGAACTACCGACACCTTTCTTGTGAGCCATGACGTATTGGTTTTAAATATTAATTAGTTTCTTCTGTTACTGTTTCCTCAGTATCTGCTTTTTTGGCAGTCGTTTTTTTCTTTGGAGCCGCTCCAGGTAAAGTAATACCCGAAATCTGAATTTGGGTAAGATACTGTCTGTGACCGTTTCTCTTTTTGTAGCCTTTTCTTCGTTTCTTTTTGAAAACGATTACTTTGTCTCCTTTTAAGTGTTGTAACACTTTGGCTTCTACTGAAGCTCCTTCTACAGCCGGGGCGCCTAAAGTGATTGTTCCATTATCATCTAACAAAAGAACTTTTGCAAATGAAATTGCAGCTCCTTCATCATCTGATAAACGGTGAACATAAACCTTTAAGTCTTTGCTTACTTTAAATTGTTGCCCTGCTATCTCTACGATTGCGTACATAACAATGATGTTTATTTGTTTATAAAATGGATGCAAATATACAACTAAATCCCAATCTCGCAACCACTTGTCAAAAAAAAGTAATTTGTTCTGCAATTTGGAGTTCTTTAATTATATTCATTGATAAAATTTCTGATTAAAAAATTTCAATCGCCTCGGAAAAATTTGATTAAAAAAAGTATTTTTGACCCGACCCAATTCTGTTCTGTTACCATACAATTCTGAAGCAGCAACAAATTTATTAATTTTATGAAAAAAATGATCATGGCTTTAAGTGCTTCCCTTACAATTGGAACTGCCGCTTCGGCTCAGAATGTAGCTTTCGAGGAATATACTTTAGAAAACGGACTCCATGTTATTTTGCATCAGGACAAATCGGCTCCGGTGGTGATTACGTCGGTCATGTATCATGTAGGTTCCAAAGATGAGGAGCCAACAAAAACAGGATTTGCTCATTTTTTTGAACACCTGCTCTTTGAAGGCACCAAAAATATTGGCCGCGGCGAATGGTTTAAAATAGTAACCGGAAATGGTGGTGTCAACAACGCCAATACTTCAGACGATAGAACATATTATTATGAAGTTTTTCCGTCAAATAATCTCGAACTCGGACTTTGGATGGAGTCAGAACGCATGATGCATCCCGTAATCAATAAAATAGGCGTCGACACCCAAAACGAAGTCATTAAAGAGGAAAAAAGACTTGTGATGGACAACAAGCCTTACGGAAATTTGATTAAGGAAGTCAAAAGAAACATTTTTTTCAAACACCCTTACCGCTGGGAAACTATCGGAGCGATGGAGCACCTCGACGCTGCAAAACTAGAAGATTTTCAAGCTTTCAATAAAAAATTCTACGTTCCGAACAATGCCGTCCTGGTGGTTGCAGGAAATTTTGAAATGGCCGAGGCAATAAAATGGGTTCATCAATATTACGATCCGATAAAGAAAGGCGTTGTAACACCGAAAAAAAACTATGTTGAAACCCCGATAACGCAAACTATTACGGCCCGTTATGAAGATCCAAACATCCAAATACCCGCAGTGGTTGCCGCTTATCGAACGCCTTCTATGAAATCACGTGAGGCAAGGGTACTCGAAATAATTTCAACTCTACTTAGTGATGGAAAAAGTTCTAGGCTGTATAAAAAAATCGTTGATGATAAAAAAATGGCGTTACAAATTGGTGCTTTTAGTGTGAGTCAGGAAGATTACGGTTTATATGTACTTTACGGATTGCCAATAGGAGGCAATTCTACTCAAAGTTTAATCACCGAAATAGATGAAGAAATTGCCAAACTCCAGACCGAATTAATTTCAGAAAAAGATTTACAAAAACTCCAAAATAAAATCGAAAATGAATACGTCAATAAAAATGCTACCATAGAAGGCATTGCAGAGAGCCTGGCTACTTACTATTTATTATTTGGCGACGTAAACTTGGTCAATACCGATATCGAATCGTATCGCACCATTACCCGAGAAGAAATTCGTGAAGTTGCCAGAAAATACCTGAATCCGAACCAAAGACTCTTATTGGATTACGTTCCATCGAAAGAAAAATCTCAAAATTAAGTTCGCCATCATGAATAAAACCTTATACAGCCTCATCGGTCTGTTTTTAACGATCACTATGCAAGCACAAGACAGAAGCCAACCAAAACCCGGACCCGCACCAACAATTAATATTGGCAAACCACAATCTTTTGAGCTTCAAAACGGCTTAAAAGTAATGGTGGTGGAGAACCACAAACTCCCGAGGGTTTCTTACAACCTTACCCTCGACAACACGCCTTATCTTGAAGGCAGTAAAAAAGGAGTGGCCGAATTGACGGGCAGGTTAATGGGCTCCGGCACCACAAAAATGTCTAAAGAACTTTTTAATGAAGAAGTCGATTTTTTAGGGGCCGATATTAGTTTTAATAATAATGGTGCCTATGCGGGCGGACTCTCAAAATATGCCAACCGTATTTTAGAGCTGATGGCGGATGGCGCACTAAATTCTGTTTTTACGCAAAAAGAATTCGACAAGGAAAAATCAAAACTGATCGAAGCCTTAAAAGCGGAGGAAAAAAGTGTTCCGGCAGTAGCGAGAAGAGTAGAAAACATTTTGTCGTACGGAAAAAACCATCCTTCAGGAGAATATCTTAGTGAAACTTCAATCAATACGGTGACACTGGCGGATGTCAATTCAAATTACAACACTTATTTCGTTCCTGCAAATGCCTACCTTATTGTTATTGGTGATGTCAAATTTGACGAAATAAAAACACAAGTGGAAACCCTATTCGATCCTTGGTCAAAGGCAACCTCGCCAAACCTTTCCTACAGCACTCCTAAAGACGTACAATATACGCAGCTTAATGTTGTCGATATGCCCAACGCGGTACAGTCTGAAATTTCTGTGATCAATATCAGCAATCTTAAAATGACCGATAAGGATTATTTTGCTACGATTGTCGCCAATCAATTGCTGGGCGGCGATTTTAACAGCTATCTCAACATGAATCTTCGAGAAAAACATGCTTGGACGTATGGGGCAGAGTCTCAAATAAGGGGAAGCAAATACACTTCTCGATTTATCGCTTTTTCGCAAGTAAGGAATGCCGTAACCGATAGTGCCGTAGTAGAATTTCTTAAAGAAATCAAACGCATCCGAACTGAAAAAGTTTCTGACGATGTATTGAAAAATGTAAAAGCCGGTTACGTAGGAAATTTTGTAATGCAAATCCAAAAGCCACAAACCATTGCTGGCTATGCTTTAAGAATTAAAACACAAGGTTTACCTGCTGATTTTTATGAAAATTATATAAAAAATATTAATGCTGTGACGGCAGATGACATTTTGAGAGTCGCCAATCAATATTTTTTAAATGACAAAGCCCGAATTACGATTGTCGGTAAAGGTTCGGAGATAATTCCGGCATTGGAAAAACTCAAAATACCCATTTTCTATTTTGATAAATTTGGAAATGCTGTAGAAAAGCCGGTATACAAAGCCGTAATTCCAGCGGGTATAACTGCTAAAAGTGTTTTGAACAATTATATCAAAACGGTTGGAGGAGAAAAAGCGCTTCAAGAAGTGAAATCCATCGTCACCATTTCTTCGGGAACGATACAGGGGACACCGGTAGAACTGATAAGCAAAACTTCATCAGAAAACAAGCAGTTCCGGGAAATAAAGGCCATGGGTATGTCAATGATGAAACAAGTAGTCAATGAAAAAGGTGCTTATGCCATTCAGCAAGGACAGCGAAAAGAGATTACAGGCGACGACTTAAACGAAATGAAATCAGCTGCATTACCTTTTCCTGAATTGGCCATATCAAAAAAAGAAACTGCAACGCTGCAGGGCATAGAAAATTTTAATGGAAGCGATGCCTACGTAATTAAAGATGGAAAATTGACTTTATATTACGATGTAAACTCGGGGCTCAAAGTGGCCGAATCAAGAACGTCTGAAATGGGTGGGCGACCTGTGACGCAAACCATTGCTTTTGATGATTACAGGCTAGTGAAAGGGATCAAGATTCCATACCATTATGTATTGAACGTGGGCATAGAAATCGACCTGACCACGACCGATGTCAAAATCAACGAAGGTGTTTTGGATGCCGATTTTCAGTAATAATTGCCGATTTTGGTTACTTTTTGCTAGAAAGGTACACTCCTATTAAAATTATAAATGCGCCAAAAAACTGAACCGGGGTCAACATTTCGTGGTCAAGCAATCCCCAGAAGAAAGCGACTACCGGAATTAGATAAGTTACCGAAGTGGCAAAAACCGGAGATGACATTTGTATCAGTTTGAAAAAAAGAATGTTCGCAATTCCGGTACCGACGACTCCTAAAACTATAATAAAGAGAATAGAATGTTGCACTGTATACAAGTGTATTACTTCGAAAAAACCGGAAAAAAATAAAATGATAGCAGCCGGCACTAACATTACTAAAAAATTACCTGTTGTAATGGTCAGTGGCGATAAATCGGATAAATACTTTTTGATTAAATTCACATTTGTAGCATAGCATACTGAAGCAATCAATACCAGTATGGCGTAATAGTAATTTTGCTCGGGATGATGCATGGCGCCGTTTAAAATCAATAAGGCACTTCCTAACAGGCCAATAATGACACCGAAAACCTGACTTCTTTGGAACCGCAATCCAAAAAACAAAACCCCCAAGACTAAAGTGTTCAATGGCGTCAAAGAATTTAGAATGGAACTAACCGAACTGTCAATTTGCGTTTGGGCGATCGCAAACAAATATCCAGGAATAAAAGTACCAAACAAAGCCGTGAGTGCGATGTATTTCCATTGCTGTAACGGAATTTTAGCGATACTTTTAAATCCGATGAGGAGTAGAAAAACTGCCGCAAAAATTATTCGCAGTGAACCTAGCTGAAATGGACTTAATCCGACCAATCCTCGTTTTATCAAGATAAACGAACTGCCCCAAATTAGGGCCAATAATACTAAGAAAAACCACTTTAATTGTTTTGTATTCATAGCTGTATTTTGATGCCTCAAAATTGTAATAATTTTATGAATTACCACTTCTTTTTTTAGTTATTTTTGTATCCGGTTTCTAACCAGGAGCTTCTTTTTAATCCGTTTAAAACTTATGATTATGAATTTTAGTAAATCGATCTTGTCGTTGTTTTTATTTGCCATTTTTTTTACAGGTTGCAAACAATCAGAAGTTGGTCCAAAAGAAAATACTGATCAAGCAAAATCTCTATCGTCTGCAAAGAAACGGGCAATCAATCCCGAAAAGTTAGAAACCGCCAGTTTCAAGATAGATGGAATGACATGCGCTATTGGTTGTGCCAAGACTATAGAAAAAGAATTGTCAGAAACCGACGGCGTTCAAAAAGCGGCAGTTGATTTTGACAACAAAACTGCCACCGTTGCATTCGATTCTTCCCAACAAACCCCTGAAAATCTAACTAAAATCGTTGAAGCCACCGCTGATGGAAAAACCTACAAGGTGTCGAATTTTAATGTATCAAAAGTCCACGCCATACTGTAACATTTAAGAATAAGTGGTTTTTAAAGGACATCAGTTGTTGATTTTTGAAGAGTTTAGAAAATTCTATTTCCATCGCAGACTTTCCATTATGGTTTGCATATCGTTTTTGATATAACTTGCAGCAGGCATCACCGAATCAAAATTGGGTTTGGCATAAAAGTAAACCGAACAGTCAATAAAATGTTTGATGCTGTCCGTGACGTAGAACTGTGCATTGGTAGCCGCATTGCCGTTAACTTCATAAAACATTCCATACACGCTATGGTCTTTGTTTATAAAAGGCTGTTCTAAAATATCATCGGCCTTGATGACATGCTCGTAGGTAAGTTTTTGAGCATCTCGCAATAAAGTATTGATGTTTTGCTGCACCGGTTTGTAGCTAATGTAAATAGTCGCTTTCATTCTTGGGTAATCAATCGTAAAATTGCAACTGGTTTTCTCTTTAATTATTGCTGCTGCGTTGATGTCAAAAGTAAACGGACAGTCATTCTCGAAATGGGCATATTGCGCCGAGGGATAATCGAGTCGTAATTGACTTGAAGGTTTCGGCAGCAATTCCTTTTTACAGCTAAAAACAGAAAATACCGCCAATGTAGTGATTATTGATAAACTGGTTTTTTTAACCATTATTCTAGGGTAACTTTTATTTGTTTAATGCGTTTTTTATCAACCGCTTCAATGATAAAACGGCATTTTCCGAAATTTATTCTCTGTCCTTTTTTGGGGAAATTGCCTAAAATTTCCAGAATAAACCCTGCTAGTGTTTCTGCTTCCCCTTTCGTTTCTTCAAAAAGCAATTCATCTACAGTAACAATTCTATAAAAATCTTTAAGATTTATCTTGCCTTCGAATAGAAAATTGTGTTCGTCAATTTTAGAATAGTTGATGTTGTCGTCATCAAACTCATCGCTGATATCGCCCACAATTTCTTCGATCACATCCTCAAGCGATACCAAACCAGAAGTACCGCCATACTCATCGACCACAATAGCCAAATGGCTTTTCATGCTTTGAAAGTCTTTAAGCAAATTGTCAAGCTTTTTGTTTTCAGGAACGAAAAAAGGTTCTCGCAACAGTGTTTTCCAATCAAATTCTTTTTTATTGATGTGCGGAATCAAATCTTTTACAAATAAGACGCCTTCAATGTGATCAATACTTTCTCTGTAAACGGGAATTCTTGAATATCCTTTTTCAGTAATTTTTGGAAATATTTCTGCATACGTTTCGTCAATTTCTAAGGCAAAAATATCAATTCGCGGACTCATCACCTGCTTGGTGTCGGTATTTCCAAACGAAACGATGCCTTCAAGAATTTTTTGTTCCTCGTGCGACGTGTCGTCGGAAGAGGTCAATTCTAAAGCTTGAGAAAGCTGATCGACTGAAAAATTTGATTTTTGTTTGCCCAATTTTTCATGAAGATAAATCGTTAGTGACCGCATCGGCATACTTACGGGCGAAAGCAATTTGTCAAGCACAGAAAGTGGATAAGCCAGGAATCTGGCAAATTTAATATTGTTTCTGCTCGCATATACTTTGGGCAACACTTCGCCAAACAACAAAATTAAAAAGGTGACCAAGATGACTTCCACTATGAATTTGAGCAACGGCGAACCTATAGCTTCAAACAGATTTCTGCCAATAAATGAAAACAAAATCACCACGCCAATATTGATAAAATTATTAGCTACCAGTAAAGTCGCCAGAAATTTTTTGGGCTTTCGCAACAGGTTGATAATGATTTCAGTTTGGGCGGCATGCGATTGTGAACTAGTCTCTATATCTTTTGGAGTCAGCGAGAAGTAAGCTACCTCGGCGCCAGAAACCAGAGCCGAGCAAAAGAGTAGTATAAATATGGCAAGAAAACCAACAAGTACATTGGCATCGATGGTTGATAAAAATCCTAAACTGGGCGCTGGGTCCAAATTGAAAAGAATTAGTTAGACAATCAGAACGGCATATCGTTTTCTGGCAGCGGATTATTACTAGGATCAAATTGGGGCGCTTTACCATCAGATGCAATGCGGCCACTGGACTCAATTTCTTTTTTGACAGTCAAAAAGGTAAATTCGGTGACTTGAATTTCAGTAGTGTATTTTGTCACGCCATCTTCGGTCTGCCATTGACGAGATTTAATCCTGCCTTCCACATAAATTTTGTCGCCTTTGGATAAATATTTTTCGCAAATTTCAGCTGCTTTGTTGCGCACTACCAAATTATGCCATTCTGTTGAAGTAATTTTTTCGTTGGTAGATTTGTTAATGTAAGTTTCATTGGTGGCCAATGGAAATCTCCCGATACAGTTGCCTCCATCGAAATAATGCATCTTAACATCTTCACCGAGGTGGCCAATTAGCATGACCTTATTTAACGTTCCGCTCATTTGTCTTGGTATTGTAATTTATCCAAATGTACTACATTTTTAAAAACTATTTCCAATCCTTTTCTATAAAATTAAAAATGACAATGGGGAAAGGCAAGTCTAATAACGCGTCGTAATTGATTCCGTTTTTGATTGTTCCATTGACCGTTATCTTCCAAAAACGAATGTTCAAATGTTGGTGAGTGAGCTTATGGATTTGACTTTTGGAATTAAATTCGGTGATCGAAATTACTTTGTTTTCTACAAAATCTTTTGTCTGGATTTGTGTTGCCATCCATTCTAGGGCGACTTCGTGTTCAGTTTCAACCAACGGAAATTCATACAGGTTTTGCCAAATTCCTTTGTTAGCACGTTTCTGAATTACCGTATTTCCATGGATGTCGCAAAACACCAAATAATTAAAAAATCTATTTCTGACCTTCAATTTCTTCGATTTTACCGGCAGTTGGTTGACCTTTTTCTTTTGCAAAGCGAGACAGCTGGAATTAAAAACACAAATGTCACAGTTGGGATTTTTAGGAATACACTGCAATGCTCCAAATTCCATTATGGCTTGATTGAACAAGGCCGGATCTTCTTTAGGCATTAATTCAAAAGCCAAGGCCGTAAATTCTTTTTTTGTCGAACTCAGAACGATGTCACTATCGATGTTAAAATAGCGTGACAAAACCCGAAACACATTGCCGTCGACGACAGGAACGGCTTGGTCATAAGCAAAAGAAGCTATGGCTGCCGCCGTATACGCACCAATCCCTTTGAGTTGCAACAAATCTTTGTAGTTATCCGGGAAATAACCATTTCTTTCAAATGCCACTAATTGAGCGGTTTTGTGTAAATTTCGAGCTCTTGAATAGTAACCCAGACCCTGCCATAATTTCAAGACCTGCTCTTCGCTAGCATCAGCCAAGTCAAAAACGGTGGGGAATGCGTTCGTAAAAGCAAAAAAATAAGGCATTCCTTGAGCCACACGGGTTTGCTGAAGCATAATTTCTGACAACCAAATGAAGTAGGGATTTTGGGTATTCCTCCAAGGCAAATCGCGCTTGTTATTTAAATACCATTTGGTTAACGAATTACTGAAATTCATGATTAATTTTTGGTTAACAAAAGTAAAAGTTTATGTAATTAAATTTTAATGAATTAGGATGATTAATTGTTTTTTAAATTCATATATTTGCAACCTCAAAAAAATTAAAATCACATAGTAAATACGAAAGAAAATGACGAAAGCAGATATCGTAGCAAAAATTTCAGAAAAATTGGGTCTTGAAAAAGGAGATGTTCAAGCCACCGTAGAATCTTTCATGGAAGAGGTTAAAACTTCACTTGAAACTGGAGACAATGTTTATTTAAGAGGTTTTGGTAGCTTTATTATCAAAACAAGAGCTGAAAAGACCGGTAGAAATATTTCGAAAAATACCACAATCAAAATTCCTGCACACAACATTCCAGCATTCAAACCTGCCAAAGTGTTTGTAGAAGGCGTAAAAACGAATAACGAAGCAAAATAAAACCATTTATTAATCACAAAATCACCAACTATGCCAAGTGGTAAAAAAAGAAAAAGACATAAGGTAGCGACCCACAAACGTAAAAAACGTGCCAGAGCTAATCGTCACAAAAAGAAAAAGTAGTCTAATAACTACTTTTTTCTTTTTAAATGTTCATTGAAATAGAGGAAAGAAAAGCATAAAGACAAAGATTACGGGCTAATATCAAAAATCTTGTTGCTTTTTTCATTCTCGCCGGGTATAAATACCTGTTAAATTATTATTTAATCCATCCTTGAGAAGTTGATAATAGAGGATTAGGGTTGATGGATTTTTTCCAAGATACTCACGACTCCCTATTAACAACCCATTCACGGATAAAAATTTACTGATGAATAAAGAATTAATCATTCGATCTAGTTCTGAAGCCGTAGATTTTGCCTTATTAAAAGATGGAAAATTAATTGAACTGCACAAAGAACAAGAAGCGAGCAACTTTCAGGTTGGTGATATTTTCATCGCTAAAATCAGAAAGCCTGTTGCCGGACTTAACGCTGCTTTTGTAAACGTAGGCTTCGAAAAAGATGCTTTTTTACATTACCACGATCTAGGCCCGAACCTTGCTTCCCAACTGAAGTTCATAAAACTTGTAAGCACAGGTAAAATAAAAGATTTCTCCCTGAAAAACTTTCAGTTTGAAAAAGAGATTGATAAAGACGGAACCATTGCCGATGTGCTCAATTCCAATCAATCCATTTTAGTACAAGTAGTCAAAGAACCGATATCGACCAAAGGTCCGAGAATCAGCTCCGAGTTGTCTCTTGCCGGCCGATTTATCGTTCTGGTGCCGTTCTCTGATCGCGTTTCTGTTTCTCAAAAAATAGAAGAACGAGGCGAGAAAGACCGACTCAAAAAACTTGTACAAACCATCAGACCGAAAGGTTTTGGCGTTATTGTTCGTACAGTAGCCGAAGGCAAAAAAACAGCCGAAATAGAAAAAGACTTACAGACCCTGCTCAGCAGATGGACTGCAATGTGTAAAAAATTACCAACCGCCCATCATCCATCCAAGGTATTGGGAGAACTCAACAGAGCCTCCTCTATATTGCGCGATGTTTTCAATGATACCTTTAGTGGAATTCATATTGATGATGAAGAGTTGTTCAACGAAACCAAGGACTATCTCCAAGAAATAGCGCCTTCAAAACAGTCAATTGTAAAGTTTTATCAATCTAAAGACACACCCATTTTCGAGAAATATAACATAGAAAGACAAATCAAAACTTCGTTCGGCAAAACCGTGTCGATGAGCAAAGGTGCGTACCTGATTATTGAACACACAGAAGCTTTGCACGTCATCGATGTGAATAGCGGAAACCGCTCGAATAAGGCCACCAATCAGGAAGACACCGCGATGGAAGTCAATATGATTGCCGCAGCAGAAATCGCAAGACAATTGCGTTTGCGAGATATGGGAGGCATTATTGTAGTAGATTTTATCGATATGTCTAATCCAGAAAATAGAAAAGTGCTGTTCGAGTTCCTTAGAGAAGAAATGAGCGATGACAAAGCCAAACACAAAATCCTGCCTCCTAGTAAGTTTGGACTCGTTCAAATTACGCGGCAACGGGTCAGACCAGAAGTCAATATCAAAACCAGAGAGGAAGATCCCAACAATGAAAACGGTGAAATTGAGGCGCCTATTCAGATCATTGACAAAATCAATTTTGACCTCGAAAGAGTCTTAAAGACACACAAAAAAGTCATACTTAATGTTCATCCATTCGTGGCTGCCTATCTGAGCAAGGGTTTTCCATCCTTGCGTTCTAAATGGTTTCTGGAGCATAAGAAATGGGTGAAAATTATACCGCGTGACGCTTACACGTTTCTCGAATATCATTTCTACGACAACCACGGAAAAGATATTAAAGATTAAATACAAACCGCCTTTCGAAAGAGAGGCGGTTTTTTTATTTTAGCTGATTAGTCCAGTTCATATTCCAACCGAACGGTGATTCTTGCCGTTTTATTCTTGCTGTAAGTATCATTGATTCCGCCATAGCTGTCGTCTTCTGTTGAACCTTGCCCGGTAATCTGAAAAACGCCCATGCTCGCACGTTTCAATTTTCCTAAATTTCCATCACCCGTTTTTACGATTTTTGTGGCCCGTTCGTTTGCGTCTTTTGTTGCATTTTCGATTAGACTTTGTTTTAAACTGGGTAAGTTGGAATAAGTATATTGAATGGAATTGGACGAAAGCTCGATCCCTGAATTTACCAATTCTGAAGTTTTGCTTGAAACACTTTCTATGCGTTTCATCAGATCTTCATTTTTTTTCGCCGAAAAAGAAATGGTCTGCGTGGCCTGATAGCCATCAAAAACCTGCTCATATCGTGTTTGATTCTCTGCATTTTCACTACGAACTTCTTTAAACTTTTTTTGAAAATTGACGGCTCCGAAATTAAACTCATTGGTCTTAAATCCTTTCCCAATGAAGAATTCAGAAACAATTTTTTGGTCAGATACTATTTTGTTATAAGCCGTTTTGATATCCAAGCTATTGGTAGTAAAACTTCCAGACCATAAGATTTCATCCGACACAAAATCTTTGGTTCCCAGACCGATTACAGATATGGTATCCAGATTGGCGTTTCGATTCTTAAAATATTTTCCTAATAAAAGGCCAGTCAGTACTATTGCAATTGCAATAATTAAAGTGGATTTTATTTTTTCACTCATGTGCTATGTTTACTGGATTAGTGTGATGAAACAAAATAACGACAATTTAAACACAACTTCGTTATTTTCTTCTTTTTAAAAAAAACAACTGCATTAATTGTGAACAGTCATTTTCCATAACACCATGAACTACAATGGTTTTTGGATGCAATTTGGTACCCATTTCAATAAAACCACGTTGCGCATCACGCGCGCCGAAAACAATTTTCGAAATCTGACTCCAATACAAGGCGCCAGCACACATTTGACAAGGTTCAATGGTCACATAAAGCGTGCAGCCTGTCAAATATTTTCCGCCAAGATAATTGGCTGCTGCAGTGATCGATTGCATTTCGGCATGCGCAGTAACATCGTGTAGCATTTCAGTCAGGTTGTGACTCCGGGCAATAACTTTATTATCCACCACCACTACGGCACCAATCGGAATTTCACCATTTTCAAAAGCCGTTTGGGCTTCCTGTAGCGCCTTTTTCATGAAGTATTCGTCGGTGAAAATGTTTTCCATAGCGCAAAAATAGGAATTCAATTTGTTACCTTTGCCTCATGCCTGCAAATTTACTTTCACATATCCAAAGTCCAACCGATTTACGACTGCTCAGCGAACAACAATTACCCCAGTTGGCCAAAGAACTGCGTGATTTTATTATCGATATTGTTTCCGTAAAAGAGGGCCATCTCGGCGCCAGCCTTGGCGTTATCGAACTGACCATTGCTTTACACTATGTTTTTAACACTCCGGAAGATTTATTGGTTTGGGATGTAGGCCATCAGGCGTACGGGCATAAAATTTTAACTGGAAGAAAGGATGATTTTCACACCAACCGGCAGCTGGGTGGCATTTCTGGTTTTCCCCGCAGAAGCGAAAGCAATTATGATGCTTTTGGTGTCGGACATTCTTCGACAGCCATATCAGCTGCACTCGGAATGGCGTTGGCCTCACATTTAAAAGGCGATTTTGAAAAACACCACATTGCGGTTGTCGGAGATGCTTCGATTGCTTCGGGGATGGCATTTGAAGGTTTAAATCATGCCGGTGTTACCGAAGCCAATTTATTAGTGATTTTAAATGATAACGCGATTGGAATTGATCCGAGCGTCGGAGCCTTAAAAAATTATTTTACCGCAGTCAAAGAAGGCAAAAATCCGAAACAGAACAACATGATCAAGTCGTTGAATTTTGATTATTCAGGTCCGATTGACGGCCATAATATTTTTGCTGTCATCAAGGAATTAAAACGGTTGCAAAAAATAAAAGGTCCAAAATTTTTACATCTCATCACCACTAAAGGAAAGGGTTTACTGCAAGCCGAGGCAGACCAAGTAAAATATCACGCTCCTGGAAAATTTGATAAAACAACTGGCCAAATTCATTTCAAATCAGATGATCATTTGCCGCCCAAATACCAAGATGTATTCGGATTAACGGTATTGGATTTAGCGACAAACAACGAAAAGATTGTCGGAATTACACCCGCGATGCCTTCGGGAAGTTCACTTAAATTGATGATGGATGCGTATCCGAAACGTGCTTTCGATGTAGGCATAGCCGAGCAACACGCCGTTACCCTAGCTGCCGGAATGGCAACGCAAGGAATGATCGTTTATTGCAATATTTATTCGACTTTCCTTCAACGGGCCTATGATCAGGTAATTCATGACGTGGCATTGCAAGACTTACCCGTAATTTTTTGTCTTGACCGAGCAGGGTTAGTAGGGGAAGATGGCGCTACGCATCATGGCGTTTTTGATTTGGCTTTCCTGCGTTGCATCCCGAACTTGATTGTCTACTCGCCTTTGAATGAAATTGCATTGCGAAATATACTGTACACAGCGCAATTGGGTTTAAACCATCCGATTGCCATTCGCTATCCGCGCGGGCGAGGAGTACTTGTTGATTGGGAAAAGAATTACGAAAAAATTCAAATCGGCCAAGCAAATTGTCTTAAAAAAGGAACAAAAATCGCGGTTTTGTCCAATGGGCCCATAGGGAATAATGTGATTGCTGCTATAGCCAAAAGCAAAAATAAGGCAACGATAGCACATTATGATTTCGCTTTTGTAAAGCCGTTGGACGAAGATGTTCTACAGACTATCTTCAATGCATTTGACACGATATTTACCATTGAAGATGGTGCTGTCAAAGGCGGTTTTGGAAGTGGTATCCTTGAATTTGCTGCATTAAAAAAATATAAGGGAACAATAAAAATACTTGGTATTCCTGATGCGTTTATTGAGCATGGCACCATAGCAGAATTACAACATTCTTGCAAAATTGATGCAGAAAGCTTGACTGATATTTTTTCAGCTTGTTAAGCGACCTGATTTGAAATTAAAAAAGCCTGTAACATTTTGCTACAGGCTTTTTTATCTAAAAAAAAATTATTTGATTATTATTTTTTCATTGTAATTTAAGCTTTCATTGCTTACTTTAAGAATGTACATTCCTTTTTGTAAGTAATTTAAATCAATTGATTTTTCAATATTGAAATTTTCATCAGTGCTATCAAAAACAATCCTTCCGTTTATATCAACAACTTGGAAATTAACTTTGCCTACGAATTGATTGATTCTAACATTTACCAGACCGTTCGATGGATTTGGATAAACCCTAATCAGTTCCTCATTGCTGAAATAATTTATACTTAATACACAATTAGGTCCCGGAGGAAACGGAGTAAAATCTTCTACCTGATCTGTTGCCACATCTGCACTACCCGAAGAAGCATTTAATCCCATTCCTCTTTTTTGAAATACCTCGGCAATCAAGCAATAGTCTTGTCCGCCTGTTGTGGCCTGATCAGCGGCAAATATATTATCTCTGCCACTAATAAAAGAGGCCCCATTACAAGCCTGCAATTTTAAAGCATCAATAACAAGTCGCATCACTTTATTATTACCACCTGTTCCATTATAAATATCCGGATCGTAACCATATTTAGAAATATAAGCCCAGGTAAGATCCCATAAGGTTGCGGTCCATGTTTCTCCTCTGTTGTGTGGCTCATCATCATTTGAGTCTGCTAGTGTATGTGGGTTAACCGCAAAATTGGTAGAATACGGATATTGTCTGATACCATCTCCCGTGATCGGCTGATTTATCGCGTAGGTACCAATGCCTCTGGCTGACGCGCCACTATCACCTGGTTGTATTTGCAGCATCAGACCAAACCAATCAGACCAGCCTTCTCCCATTTGTTCGCCATTGGTCATACAAGAGGCGTTTACCCCACCACCAATAAGCCGGTTAGAAATTCCGTGCCCATATTCGTGTGCAATGATGCCATTGTCAAAATCGCCGTCAGCATATAAGTACAATCCTGATGGGGATTCTAATGTCACATTTACTGCTCCGCTAAGCATTTGAGCCAACAATTCGTCTCCAACTTCTTTGCTTACGAAAACTGCAGGGATTGTGATTCCTAAAATACCTGTTGAACTCATCGACAACCTTGTAGGGTTATTCGGTATACTGTCCATTACAATTACTGCAGTGGCTCCGGCATCCTGTGCGTTTTTTACTTTAAGATTAAAGAAACAGCCTCCTCTTTTAATTAAGGTGATTTTACCTGCCAAATCAAATGCATTTGTTGGTGCCTGACAAGCCGAATGGTATTCCGGCGGTGTAGGATTGTTATTGTACAAAACCAAATCGGAAGTGATTCCATTTGGTGCTGTAGGCACTGCTATTCTATCAGTTCCTTCAAAAACGTTCGTGGTAGCTTCTCTTGGACCTGCAATTGATATTGGACCATTAACGTTTAGGTAGTTTGTCGGAGGGGCGCCTGCTGTCCATAAAAACATTTGTACTCTAGGCCTGCTTCCGTCATTTGGTGTAGAAAAATTAGCGTTGTTTAAAGTCGCGGTGGCTTGCGAATATCCGTCTTGAGCGTCCGCAAAAACATAATCGCCTGTAGGTGTAACAACACCCCCTCTACCCAAGTTATTTTGCTGGAAGTTGCCTGATGCTTCGTTAAAACCATATTGATACCATATATCATGTATGGCATTCATCATATAAAACAAGTTTGTCGTTGAAGCTGAAGTATAAGCTGTGGGCAGGGCAGTTTGTCCGCCATAGGGAAAATCAAAATTTAACCCGGCACCGCCGTCAGCTCTTATTCCGGATCCGTTATTGCCATCGGCATCTTCTTGGGCTAGCGCATTATTTCCTCGTGTAAATGTATACTTTAACGTTGCTGTTGTTCCACCGATAGCATTTGAATCATGCCATCCGTTGGGTGAGGCCAATGCATTTCCAGCCGTTGAAATTAGCTCAAAAGCATGATGGTTTGGACTTTCATAATTAAAAGGAATTACCCTGTAAGATGCTGGATTGACTAACACAGAAGTATTGGTTTGTGTGTTGAAAACAATATTTTCAAAACTAAAATTTATACCGGTGTTGTTGTTTTTAGATTTGGCGTCCCCAAAATTACAACTAAGGGTAAGATCATTTTTAGCTAGAATGGCTCCCGAATTGGCATCAATTCTCAAATCCCAAAGGTGTTTAGCATCAGG
>JACMOK010000109.1 GCA_014378065.1 Flavobacterium sp. | reverse complement strand
GGCAAATACAAAATCTATGATTACAACTGAGAAGGCCATTTTACCAACGCAACTAGAACAGTATTTTGACCAATTCCGTAAAAATATTATTGGTATAAATCAAGAATTTGTTTCGCCTTTTGGAAAGAAGAAAATCATTTACACTGATTGGACAGCCAGTGGTCGTTTGTATCGTCCGATTGAAGAAAAGTTGATGAATGATTTCGGTCCGTTTGTCGCCAATACTCATACTGAAACAACGGTTTCAGGAACTGCTATGACCATGGCCTATCATCAAGCCAGACAAATTATAAAAAACCATGTAAACGCCAATGTCGATGATGTTTTGATCACCGACGGCACCGGTATGACTGGGGTAGTAAATAAATTTCAACGGATTTTAGGTTTGAAAATACCGGAAAGCCTCAAGCCGCATACCAATATCCCGCAAGCCAATAAACCCATCGTGTTTATTTCTCACATGGAACACCATTCTAACCAAACTTCTTGGCTTGAAACGATCGCCGACGTAGTGGTAGTTCCTTCTTGTGAAAAAGGACTTTTTTGCCTAAATAATTTCACGGAATTATTAAAAGAACATTCGCACAGAAGCATAAAGATTGCTTCAATTACCTCGTGTTCTAATGTTACGGGAATCAAAACTCCTTATCATGAGGTAGCGAAATTAATGCACCAGCACAACGGACTTTGCTTTGTAGATTTTGCCTGTTCCGGGCCTTATGTCAAAATTGACATGCATCCTGAAGATCCTGAAAGTTATCTCGACGCAATCTTCTTTTCGCCTCATAAATTTCTTGGTGGTCCTGGAACTTCCGGCGTATTAGTATTTAATAAAAAACTTTATCACAATATGATTCCGGATAATCCTGGTGGCGGAACCGTTTCGTGGACAAATCCTTGGGGCGAACACAAATTCATCGAAAATATTGAGGATAGGGAGGATGGCGGTACGCCCGGTTTTCTGCAGGTTATCAAAACCGCCTTGGCGATCCAGTTGAAACAACAAATGGGGATTGAGAACATACTCAACCGTGAACATGAAATGGTCGATTATATTTTCTCGGCGCTGGCCGGCATTTCTAACGTTAAAATTTTGGCTTCACAACATTATCACAGACTGGGTGTTATTTCATTCTACATAGAGGACCTGCATTTTAACTTGGGTGTAAAACTGCTAAACGATAAATTTGGAATTCAAACTCGCGGTGGTTGTAGTTGTGCGGGAACATACGGACACTATTTATTGAATGTGGATCCAGAAAAATCGCACCATTTGGTTTGTCAAATAGATTCTGGCGATTTGATTCAGAAGCCTGGATGGATCCGAATGTCGGTACATCCCACAACGACCAACGCCGAAATTGAGTTGGTTTGCGACAGCATTATTGCTTTGGCAGAAAACCATAAAGAATGGCAAAATGACTATATATATGATAAGCTTTCAAACGAATTCATTCATAAAGAAGCAAAATCAGTAGAGAAAGAAATGGTATCTAAATGGTTTCTGACTTAGATTTAAAGTCAGCAAAGGTTTACCATTTTTCTTAACCTAGATCGGCACTACTTTGTCTTCTGTGTTTCCACCGTTTGTGTGTCCACAAATAATATTCTGGTGCTTCCTCGATCTGTTTTTCTACTAATTTTAAAAATTGTTCGGTAATTTCGTAGTTCGGTACTTGACTAATATTTTGCGTGAGCACCTCAAAATGTGCTGTGTAAAACCCTCTTTTTATTTTTTTGGTTTGTAAAAAGATTACGTTCATATCGTATTTTTTAGCAAGCATTTCAGCACCGGTATGCACTGGAACCTCTATTCCCATAAAGGGGCTCCAATGGAAAACGGCGCTCAATTTAGGAGACTGATCGCTTGCAAAACCGTAAACCCCCAGTCGATGGTTCTTATTGTTCTCCCTAATTGTCGGGATGGTCTCTTTGGTCGTAATCAGCGTCGCTTTAAATTTAGAACGTATATCGCGCACTAGTTTATCAAAATATTTGTTGTTGATTTTTTTATAAATGGCAAAACCTTCAAACGTGATGTGGTTGTTCATAGAAACGGCCCATTCGTAACTGGCATAATGCGCACACAATAAGGCAATGCTCTTTTTCTTTTTTTCTAATTCGGTGTAGACTTCAAGATTGGAAAATTGATACCGCCTGTTTAATTCCGCTTCGGAGATCGTCATGGTTTTGATCATTTCCAAAAACATATCACACATATGGTGGAAAAATTTTTTTTCAATAACCAGTCGCTCTTGTTGGGTAAGATTAGAGAGTGTAAGCGCTAAATTCTCTCTAACGGTTTTTTTTCGGTAACCTAAAACGTAATAAACCAGTACATAAATTATATCTGAAAGTAGGTAAAGCAGTCGAAAAGGCAAAATCGATATACACCAAAGAATAGGATATAAAAGAATATAAATTAAAAGCTGCATTCGCAAAAAATTTTTACAAATATACATTTAAAACACTATTTTGTTTGTCGACTTTAACAAAAGCTGAGGAAGTATTTCTACTTTTGCCCTAATCAATTCTGCCGCCATGAATAGCATTCTTATTTTAATTATTGTCTTAAATCTTGTGATAAGTTTTAAAGGTTTTGGCGACCTCGCTTTTTTTAGAAAATATGAATTTCATATCGGTAGCATCCGCGCGGGAGAACAAATTCGGATGGTTTCCTCGGCTTTTTTGCATGCCGATATCGGACATTTGTTTTTTAATATGTTTACGCTCTATATGTTTGCTCCCGTCGTGACTGAATACTTGGGCAGTTTCTCTTTTTTAATTGTTTATTTAGGAAGTCTAATTTTTGGAAGTTTGCTGACCCTACTATTCCACAAAGACGACTATAGTTATCGTGCCATTGGCGCTTCGGGTGCTGTTACAGGCGTTTTGTATTCGGCTATTTTATTGCAACCTGACATGAGTTTGTATTTGTTTTTCATTCCGATTCCAATTCCCGCCTATGTTTTCGGAATTGGTTACCTGTTGTATTCAATCTATGGCATGAAAGCCAAGAATGATAATATCGGGCACACGGCACACTTTGGAGGCGCTATCGGCGGATTTGTGCTTACTATCCTCAAAGAACCGCAAATGCTTACTGAAAATACATTTATGGTCATACTTTTGGCCGTTCCCATTGTAATCCTTTTCGTCATGGCTAAAATGGGAAAATTATAAGTGGCACCAATTTTGGTAGCTGCACTTTCCAAACCATTAAAAACTTTAACAATGAAAAAGTCCATTTTACTTCTAGCAATGCTTTGTTTCTCGGGCATCCAAGCACAGGAAATTAAACAAATTCCAATGATCAACGTTTCCGGTGAAGGGAAGATAAAAGTGGTTCCCGATCAAGTTTCCATTTCAGTTTCAGTAGAAACCAAAGGATCAAACGCCAACGAAGTTAAAAAGGAAAATGACGCCAAAATTGATGCTGTGCTAAAATTTATAAAAAAGTCGAATCTTGCGAAAGAAGATTACCAAACCCAACGTGTTTCGCTAAATCCGAATTATGATTATGAAAAGAAGAAACACAACTACATTGCTATCCAAACCGTTGACATACTACTCAAAGATTTGTCGAAATACGATGTGTTAATGGAAGGTTTAGTCGACACAGGAATCAATCGAATTGACAACGTTCAATTTAAATCGTCGAAAATGATACTGTTACAATCTGATGCGCGAAAACTCGCAGTTAAGGATGCCAGAGCAAAGGCCGAAGATTTTGTTTCGGTATTGGGCCAAAAAGTAGGAAAAGCAATTTTGATTTCTGACAATTCCCAAAGCTACAGCCCACCACCGCGAATGTTCGAAATGAAAGTAATGGCGATGAATGATGGTACGGCAGAGAGGGAAACAGTAGCCCTTGGAGAAATGGAAGTCTTAGTCAACGTGAGCGTTAGTTTTATGCTTGAGTAAACTAATAAGAAGTTAAAATAAAAAAGTCCCGATAGATTCGGGACTTTCTTTTGCCATTTTTAAAAGTGGGGAGAGCAGGATTCGAACCTGCGAAGTTTACACAGCAGATTTACAGTCTGCCCTCGTTGGCCGCTTGAGTATCTCCCCGAAAAATATCTATAGAACGGTTGCAAATATAAAAACTGTTTTGGGCTCTGCAAATTAAAAGTTTACTTAATTTGAACGAAATTTTTAACCATTTGGAAACTAAAGACATAAAAAAATCTCCACTTAGGAGATTTTTTTATTTTAATTTTGAATGAGGCATTACTTTCCTAAAAGTGCTACAACTTTTGCTTTCAATGCTGCGCCAGATAAATCCCTCGCCACAATTTTACCAGTAGCATCAAGTAGGAATGTAGCTGGAATGGATTTAACACCGTATGTGACAGCGATTGGCTCGTCCCAAAATTTTAAATTAGAAATTTGATTCCAGTTCAATTTGTCTTTTGCAATTGCTTCTTTCCATTTTACGGCATCCTTATCTAGTGAAACACCAATAATGTTAAAACCTTTGGCGTGCAGTTCATTGTACAGCGCCACTACCTCCGGATTTGCGGCCCGACAAGGGTTACACCATGACGCCCAAAAATCAATAAGGGTCACTTTACCCATACTTTCTTTCAGCGAAATGGATTTTCCATCTGGGTTTGGCGCAGAAAAATCTGGCGCAACGCTTCCCACTTCAAACCCACCTGCTGCTACAGCAACTGGTTTTGTTAGCAAGTCTAATTTGGTTTTAATAGCTTTTCCATGTTTGGTATCTTTTACAGATTTATCAAGCTCATTATAATATTTGGTTATTTTTGTTTGATCTGGCGCCATTTGATTGAACATTCCTTCAATTATTAACGCAGAGATAAAAGCTTTTGGATGCGATTTAACATAATCGTCTGACTGTTTTGCAAATTCGTCTTGGAATTTACTGTATTCTTTTCTCAAGCCGTTCATCACCACAGTGTCTTGTTTTTGCTGGGCTTCATTCATCTTGGTCATATTGGCTTGCTGAAACTTCATCATTTTCTTCTGAACTTTCATTCCATTTTCCTTGTAGGCAGTCAACTCGTCGTTGTTATACGTTCCGGTTACTTTAGTAATCGTAACGCTGTCTTTGTTGATCACCATATCAATATCGCCGTTTTCTAAAATAAAAGGTATTTTTCCTTGTACCGCTTCTACCTGAACCAAGTGCATTTCGGGTTCTTTGGCAGATCCTTTAAAAGTAAACTTTCCTTTTTCAATTTTTACCGTGTCAATGGGCTTTAATTGTCCTGTCGTTTCATCTTGTACTTCTAAGGTTACCGATTTTCCGTCAGCGATTCCTTTGACAGTACCTGTTACGATGTATTTATTCTCACCAGCTTTGTTGCAGGACATTAGAATCGAAATCGCAGAAAGTAATAAAAGAATTTTTTTCATTATAAATTAAAATTTTGGTTGTAAGTCAGCAAAAGTATTTAAAAAAATAAGTTATCTATATTTTTATAACTTAATTTTTTGTTATTGTTTGTTGTTTTTTACTTTACGGCGTCCGGACAGACGAAATGGGTCAGGGGTACCGCCGTATTTTTAATACCGTTAATTCCTTTTTCAACATTAATAACCTGGTGAAATCCTCTCGATTTTAAAATCGAAGCCATAATAACCGAACGATAACCGCCTAAGCAATGCAAATAAAATGTTTCGGTTTGAGGAACGGAGTCAAAATGCGCATTAATAGTGTCTAACGGAATATTAATCGCATTTTCAACATGCTCTGCTTTAAATTCACTTGGCTTTCTGGCATCTACAACAACAGATTTTTCTGAAAATTCGCAATTAAATTGTTCGGGTGAGATAGAAGTAACAGAATCGATTTCAAAACCAGCCATTTCCCAAGCCGATACACCACCTTCAAGGTATCCCAAAACATGGTCAAAACCCACTCTCGACAGACGCATAATCGTTTCTTGAACCATTCCTTCTGGCGCGATCAACAACAGAGGTTGTCTAACATTCCCGAGCAGAGCACCTACCCAAGGGGCAAAATTGCCGTGAATGCCAATAAAAATACTTTTAGGAATATGGCTTTTTGCAAAATCGTCTTCATGGCGAACATCTAAAATTACTGCATCTGACTGGTTGGCTAAAATTTCAAATTGTTTGGGCGCTAAGGCCAAGTTTGATTTTTCCATTATCACTTCCAAACTTTCGTATCCTTGAATATTCATCAGTACATTTTGTGGAAAATAAGTAGGCGGCAGTCCGAGCCCATCAAGCAACTCAGCTACAAATTCTTCTCGCGTCATGTCGGCACGCAAAGCATAATTGGTTTTTTTTTGGTTTCCCAAAGTATCCGTAGTTTCTTTGCTCATATTTTTTCCGCACGCACTGCCAGCTCCGTGAGTTGGATAGACGATCAAGTCATCGGCCAAGGGCATAATTTTTTGACGAAGGGAGTCAAATAGGTAAGACGCCAGTTTTTCTTGCGTTAAATCGCTTGAAAATTCTTGTGCCAGATCGGGTCTGCCGACATCGCCAATAAACAAGGTGTCTCCGGTAATGATGCCGTGTTGTTTTCCATTTTCATCTGTCAATAGATAACAAGTGCTTTCTAGGGTATGTCCGGGCGTATGGAGCGCTTTAACGGTGTAAAAACCGATTTTAAATTCCTGCTGGTCTCGGGCAATCATCGCCTCAAATTGTGGATTCGCCGTAGGACCATATACAATTTTTCCACCTGTTTTTCTAGCCAAATCCAAATGACCCGAAACAAAATCGGCATGAAAATGGGTTTCAAAAATATATTTAACCGCTGCCTTATCCTTGTTGGCTTTGTCTATGTAAGGCTGTACTTCACGCAATGGATCAAAAATAGCCGCTTCACCATTGCTTTCAATGTAATAAGCTGCTTGCGCCATGCAGCCAGTATAAATTTGTTCAATTTTCATTTGCTAAAATTTAACCCAAAATTAGTCAATTTTTGCACACTGTCACCATGTCCAGCATTAAAGTCGCCCGGGGTAAATAATGTCAAAAAAAAGAGTGCGCTACGAGAGGCACTCTTTATAATTATAGGCAAAATAAATTAAGCCTTTTTTTCTTCTTTTTTAGCACAGCACCCGCCTTTTTTTTCTTTGCCACAAGATTTCATTTCTTTTGCGGTGCTCTCTTTTTTATCTTTTTCTTTGGGCTTTTCTTGTGCATTCAAATTCATTGAAATAGACAAAACCACTATGGCTAAAAAGGACATTACTTTTTTCATTTGTTTGGAATTTTTAGAAGGTTAAAACTTTTCTTGTTGCATCAAATCTAATCTTTATTTGCCAATGCTGATATTCTTTAACATTAAATTAGCCGTTAACGATTTCTTTAAAAATTATGTAAAAGCCCATCATCAGAACAAACCAACCAAAAATGGGTTTCAAGTGATTGTTGTCTATTTTTCTTGACAGAAAAGTGCCAATAAACATGCCAAGAACAGCAATAGCGGTGATCGTAAAGAGCAATCCGTAGTCGATTAATACTTGTGAGCCCCAAACATCAGCAGCAAATCCGAGCAGCGAATTCACAAAAATAATTAACAACGAAGTTCCTACCGCTTGTTTCATTTCTAGGTGAGCGAAAAAAAGAAGCGCCGGAATAATTAAAAATCCCCCACCAGCTCCTAGAAATCCTGTAATCAACCCAACTAGAAAACCGATCACCACCAACCTAGAATAATTAACCTTATCTGGAATCGCTTTACCGTTTGTTTTAAGAATCATCGAAACTGAGGCCGACACCATGAGCAAAGCAAAAACCAGCATGATGAACATATCTTTTGTGACCGTCAAATCGCCAATTGTAAATAAGGTTACCGGAAGTAGGGGAAGGAGTAATTTGCGTACCAAAAGCAAGGACAGCATCGAAGGAATTGCGAAAAATAAAGCCGACTTTAATTTTAAATTATTTAGTTGATAGTGTTTACCTGTGCCGACCATTGCCGTGATACCCACGATAAACAAAGAGTAACTTGTGGCTTTTTCTGGTGAGATATGGAACAAATATACCAAGATGGGCACCGCAAGAATACTGCCACCGCCACCGATTAATCCTAATATAATTCCAATTAAAACCGCTGCCAAATAACCAAAATACTCCATCTATGCGTTTTAAGACCGCATAAAGGTAAGGTAAAATGGGTTAATTTGTCAAATGTGATTTGATCGCATTTGGCATACTTTAATTCTTTTAACTAAAAATTAATAAACGTTTTCTAGGGGTACATTTTGAAATAACCTAATTTTATCAATTATGAGAAAAGAACAAAAGAAAGGATTTTATTTCAAGCAATACGAAGCGCCCAATCGCTCGCCATTCGATACCCTTTTTGAAGTTTTTAAAGAATTAATTACCCACACTTCGGGTGATTTCGACGAAGCAATAGAATGGTTGCGCGAGCTGGATAAGGAATACCAACTTACCGATGCCAATTACACTATAGAAGATTTTATTGAAGATTTAAAGAAGAAGGGCTACATTAAGGAAGAACTTAAAGAAGATGGCACTTCAGGCACCGACATTACTGCCAAAACCGAGCGTGCCATTCGCCAACAAGCTTTAGACCAAATATTTGGTAATTTAAAACGAAGCGGCAGTGGCAATCACAAAACCAAGCATGCCGGGAATGGCGATGAACACACAGGAGAGTTTCGAGAGTTTCGTTTTGGTGACGGATTAGAACGCATTTCCTTAACTGAAAGTTTGCGCAACGCCCAAATCAACAATGGCGTCGACAGTTTCCAATTGACAGAAAATGATTTGGTCGTTGAAGAGACTCAATTTAAGGCACAAATGAGCACCGTATTGATGATAGATATTAGCCATAGTATGATACTTTATGGCGAAGACCGAATTACACCCGCAAAAAAAGTAGCCATGGCATTGGCAGAACTCATTACAACCCGTTATCCTAAAGATACTTTAGATATTCTTGTTTTCGGTAATGATGCCTGGACAATAGCCATACGCGATTTGCCTTATCTTAAAGTCGGTCCTTACCATACCAATACCGTGGCAGGATTGCAATTGGCGATGGATTTGCTCCGAAGAAAGCGAAATACCAACAAACAAATTTTCATGATCACCGATGGCAAGCCAAGCTGTGTGATAGAGCGTGATGGTTCATATTATATGAATAGTAATGGCTTAGACCAATACATTGTCGACAAATGCTACAACCAAGCACAGCAAGCCCGAAAGTTGCACATCCCAATCACGACTTTTATGATTGCCCAAGATCCTTATCTTCAGCAATTTGTCAATCATTTCACAGAAGCAAATCAGGGCAAAGCGTTTTATACCGGCCTCAAAGGCTTGGGTGAAATGATTTTTGAAGATTACGAAACTAACAGAAAGAAAAGAGTTAAATGAGTCAAACTCAACAAATAAAAAACACAAAGAAAGACGACAGCAATATGAGAATAGAAAGCATCACTACGCTCGGCGAACTTAAGAAATCGGGTTACAAAAGCAAAAGCATTAAAGACGAGTTGCGCCACAATTTACGAGAATTAATCAAAGCGGGCAAGTCGGCGTTCGAAGGCGTGCATGGTTTTGAAAATACGGTAATACCCGAATTGGAGCGAGCCATTCTGTCACGACACAATATTAATTTTTTAGGACTTCGCGGTCAAGCTAAGACAAGATTAGCGCGCAAAATGACTGCTTTGCTTGACGAATATATTCCGTTTATTGAGGGTTCCGAAATCAACGACGATCCGTTTCATCCCATTTCAAGGTTTGCTAAAGATATGGTTGCGTCGAGAGGCGACGAAACTCCCATATTATGGTTGCACCGAAACGATCGTTTTTTCGAAAAACTAGCAACACCCGATGTGACCGTGGCCGATCTGATTGGTGACGTCGATCCGATTAAGGCCGCCAATTTAAAATTATCATATGCCGATGACAGAGTGATTCATTTTGGCATGATTCCCAGGGCCAACCGTTGCATCTTTGTGATCAATGAATTGCCCGATTTGCAGGCCCGAATTCAAGTCGCATTGTTTAATATTTTGCAGGAAGGCGACATCCAAATTCGTGGTTTTAAATTGCGGATGCCATTAGATTTACAGTTTGTATTTACCGCAAATCCTGAAGATTATACCAATCGCGGCAATATTGTAACGCCCTTGAAAGACCGTATTGGCTCTCAAATTCTAACACATTATCCTGATACCATTGCCATAGCGCGAACCATTACCGCTCAGGAGGCAAAATTGGATTCTACGCAAAACGAATCAATTTACGTGCCTTCACTTGCTAAAGATTTGTTAGAGCAAATTAGTTTTGAAGCGCGAGAAAGCGAATACATCGACAACAAAAGTGGTGTAAGTGCGCGGATGAGTATTACGGCTTTTGAAAATTTATTGAGTACTTCCGAAAGGCGGGTCTTAAGATCAGGGGGCCAAAAAACAACAGTGCGTTTGTCTGATTTTATGGGAATCATTCCATCCATTACTGGCAAGGTAGAGTTGGTCTATGAAGGTGAACAGGAAGGCGCTGCACAAGTGGCGCAACATTTAATTGGCGATGCGGTCAGGACTTTCTTCCCTGGCTACTTTCCAAAAATTGAAAAGCTCGAAAAGTCAAATGAAAAGACAGCGTTTACAGATACAATTGAATGGTTTTTCACAGAAAACGGTTTTGAATTGCCAGACGATTGCTCAGACGAGGAGTATCAAAGAATTCTGGATGTGATTGTACCGTTACAATTATTGGTGAAAAAGTACCAACCCGATTTACCTAAAGAAGAGGTTTATTTTATGAAAGAATTTGTGCTGTGGGGATTGGTAGAATATAATAAATTGAGTAAGGATCGATTTTCGGAAGGCTATCAGTTTAAAGATATCTATGGAAGTTACATCAGTAAACTATAAAATAAAAAAGGGTTTAGTCAAGTTACTAAACCCTTTTTTATTTTATAGTTTATCGATTTCAAAAAATGTTATGATGTGCTCAAGCATTTTTCTAAAGCCGATTGGCTGTGTTCTAATTCGTTTGCCGTGATGGTCATATCCAAGTCTATTTTTTTAAGTTCCTGAAGGTAGATCGCACTGTTTGGACTTTTTTCAAGTTTTTTGCGAATCTGCAAGATTTCGTTCTCTAGTTCGATTACGGTTTCTTGTGCTTTTTTAACTTCCTGTTCGTATTTTTGACAATATTTTTCCATGGCATGTAAGCATATTTTATATCTTTTGCTAAATTAACCAATTTTCCATCAATATCAATAGCTTAAAAGTGTTTTTTTTAACAGCCTGTGCAATCCATCAATAAAGAAAGCGCCCCTATAAGGACGCTTTCTTTATTGATGGATTAAAAACAAAATATTATTCTTGATTGCTTACTTTTCGATAGGGAAAGGCATTAAAGATATGTCTTTTCGCAAACCTTCCAGGAGATTCTGCATTGACCATTTTTACATAAGTCGCTTTTGGAACACTTATAAATTCGTAAACGCTACTGTTAGAAAAGGTAATCAGTAAACGTATATTTTCATATTTGTAATCCGTAATTGTAGCAGTGGCGATCGTGTCGTTGTATTCGGGTAAACCCTGTCGGATCGTTTCGGCATTGATGCTAACCAGAAAGTGATAGGCTTCAATAATTTCTTTGCTTTTTTCTTCTGCGCCTTTGAGTCCAGCATCATTTCCCTGAAATTTATCGGGATGGCTTTCTTTCATCGCATTGCGATAGATCGTTTTTAATTCTTTCAAAGCAACTGTTTTCTCAACATTTAACAGCTTTCTGTACTCGACAATTTTTTTCATAAATGCACTTAACGAATTGACTAATTTGGGATAGCATAAAAAATATAAATCTTAAGCCCTTCCAATTTTTTGCAAAGGTACATTTTTATATAGGAGTTCCAAGTCTTTTTTTAAGATTATCAATGGGCCAATTATTGAAGATTGCCATTGTGACATTATTTGTACGAATCTTTAACGAGCCGTTTAAGAATGGCCCATTGTTTTAACGCATCTCTTGCTTCCACGGCCGGATAACCCAGCATCACTTTTCCTGCAGGAATGTCGCCCGTCACGCCAGAGCCAGCACCTACTATTGCACCGTCGCCAATAGTGGTGTGGTCTTTTATCGAAGCACTGCCACCAATAACGACACCATTTCCTAAAGTAACTGATCCTGCAAGTCCGCTATTTCCGGCCATAATACAAAATTTACCCAACTTGCTGTTGTGCCCGATTTGTACTAAATTGTCTATTTTACAGCCATCACCTAAAACAGTTGAACTGAACTTGCCGCGATCGACGCACGTATTGGCGCCAATTTCTACATTGTTGCCTATGATTACATTCCCAATTTGAGGTATTTTTACCAATCCCTTTTCAGCGCAAGGTCGAAAACCAAAACCATCTGCGCCAATGGTAGCGTTGGGGTGAATAATACAATCACTTCCAACATGACAACGTTCTCGAATGACAGCTCCCGACCAAATCACGGTATTGGCCCCGATTGTAACTTCATCTAATAAGGTAGTATTGGGGTAAATTGTGACATGGTCGGCTAATATTACTTTTGGACCAATATAGGAGCCGGCGCCTATACGCACATTTTTTCCGATGATAGCCGTTGCATCAACTACCGCTGTTGGATGGATAGCTTCGCTAAATTGCGGTGTAGGTAATGCAAAAAGCGACAATACTTGCGACATGGCCAAATCAGCATTTTTCACCTTAATAAAAGCGCGGTTATCGCCGGGTGCTATAGAAATATCTTCATTGACTATTGCTGCGCAGGCCTTAGAATGCTCCCAAAGCTTTTCATATTTCTTGTTGCCGATAAACGATATTTCAGAATCACATGCAACTTCTAATTGTTCAGGTGCAGTGATATTTTGTGTAGTATTGCCAAAAATAACCCCTTTTAAAACCTCATTAATTTCGAGAAGAGAGTAACTTTTCATGTGCTGTTAAATTTTGCGGTTGTAGTATAATTGTCAAATTAAATAAATTGCGGACGAACTTCCTAATGCTTCTTTGTTATTAACGCGCCAAATCGTCAATTATGAAAGCAAATGTTGTAATTTTATAACAATCCGGGCCCCAACAAACTTAAGTTTGCTCAAAATTAACGTATGAGAGATTTATTCAAGAACTGCATTATTTTGTTGCTTTTCGCGTCTTTAACAATCCATGGTCAAACTAGTCCATTTTTTAATACAAAAACCAAAATCC
>JACMOK010000108.1 GCA_014378065.1 Flavobacterium sp. | reverse complement strand
TAATTACTGCCGGCAGTACGACAGCAAACATCAATGAAACTATTTCAGATCTAAAAATTAAATACCCATTTATTGTCAAGCCAGATATTGGATTGCGTGGTTCAGCTGTTAAAAAAATCCACACCGAAGCAGAATTGGAAACCTACAACGCTAAAGCGAATTTTGATTATCTTGTACAGAATTTAATTACTTATCCCAATGAAATCGGTATTTTTTATGTACGTTATCCAAACGAATCCGCAGGTAGAATTAGTGGCATTGTAGCAAAGGAATTTCTCATCGTTACCGGCGATGGTAGAGCGACTATCGAAATGCTACTAAAGCAAAACCCTCGGTATGAAATGCAATTGAAAGTATTGCAAAGCGAATACGGACAGCAATTGCAGCAAATATTAGCCCTCGGGGAACAAAAGAATTTGGTACCTTACGGGAACCATATTCGCGGGGCCAAATTTGTCGACAGAAGTCAGTGGATCACGCCCAAACTGTCCAAAGTAATCAATCAGATGTGTTTGCAGATTCCTGGATTTTATTTTGGACGACTTGATTTAATGTACAACAGTTTGGCGGAGTTGGAAATAGGCGAACAGTTTGCTATTGTTGAATTAAATGGTGCTGCAAGCGAACCCACTCACATATATGATCCAAGACATTCGTTGTTTTTTGGATGGAAAGAGTTGCTGAGACACATTACTTACATGTATGAAATTAGTGTTCAAAATCATAAAAACGGAGTGCCGTATCTTTCGCATAAAGTCGGTATGAAAGAATATCGGTTGCATTTGGAACACAGTAAAAAAATCGTTAATTTTTGAGTATGAAAACACTAAAAAATGCAGGTGTTGGTTTTTTGGTGAGTTTCGTAGGATCGATTCCGTTAGGATATTTGAATATTGTTGGACTGCAAATCTATGCGCCTTCGGGAACGGTTGCGTTAATTTACTACCTACTTGGCGTCATTAGCATTGAGGGCCTTGTGATTTATGCTACCTTGATTTTCGCAAACAAATTGGCCAGCAATCACAAGCTACTTCGGTTGATTTCCCTTTTTTCCATTCTTTTTATGTTGCTTTTGGCGTATGTCTTTTATGCGCAGGCCAAAGGAGAAACCACCGATACCGGTGCACTAGCCAAATACTTGGGTTTTTCTTCATACCTGATCGGCGTTATTTTAAGCAGTCTCAATTTTATCCAAATTCCGTTTTGGCTGGGTTGGAACTTGTACTTGCTCAATGCAAAATACATTGTAGTTGAAAAGCAAGGCAAATACAGCTATGTGGCCGGAACGTTAGGGGGCACTTTTTTTGGAATGCTAGTTTTGGTGCGATTACTCGATTTTATTACCGGAGGCACCAATATTTTTTCAAAACACTTGCTATCTCATTTTATCCCATTACTCTTTTTAGGAATGGCAGTTTACCAAATGTTTCAGTATTACCGAAAATATTACGGTTCGCTTCGCGGTAAAGAATAGCAAAATTTCATTTGCTTTTTCTATCTTTACGACACAAAAACCGCGCATGAAAAATATTATCGTTACTGGAACTTCTCGAGGGATTGGCTATGAATTGGCATTGCAATTTGCGAATGCTGGGCATCAGGTTTTGGCGCTTTCCCGCAAAACGCCCGTGGCCTTAGTGGAACACCCAAACCTCACTTGTCTGTCGGTTGATTTGTCAAAGGAAGATTTAACACAAGTCGAAAATTTCCTTTCGACAACCTGGAAACAAGTGGATGCGATTGTTCACAATGCCGGCGCTTTGTTGCTGCAACCTTTCGCCCAAACTACTTTTTCAGATTTCGAAAATATTTACAAAGTCAACGTCTTTGGAATGGCCAATCTGACCAGAATTTGCATGCCGTATTTGAAAAAAGGAAGTCATGTGGTCACGATCAGCTCGATGGGCGGCATTCAAGGCAGTGTGAAATTTGCCGGACTGGCGGCCTACAGTTCCAGCAAAGGAGCTGTAATTACGTTATCTGAATTATTGTCTGAAGAATACAAAGAGCAAGGCATTGCCTTCAATGTTTTGGCTTTGGGTTCGGTGCAAACCGAGATGTTGGCCGAGGCGTTCCCCGGATATGAAGCAGCGCTGTCCGCCAAACAAATGGCCGATTATATTTTTAATTTTACCTTGAGCGGAAATCAATATTATAATGGCAAGGTGTTGCAAGTGTCGTCTTCAACACCGTAGAAACTGAAGCGTAGTGATTGTTTGCTTACGCGAACAGCCAGCAACACAAAACACCATCATGAGCGAAACCTTATCAAAATACCTTCCCGAACATGCTGTGAAGTCCGTGTTTGACCTCATCGTTGCCAATGACGTACACCTTAAAATTGTCAACGAACGCGTAACACGTCATGGCGATTACAGAAAGTCGCTCAATGGCAAACATGAAATTACGGTCAATGCCAATCTTAATCAATACAAGTTTTTGATTACGTTGGTTCATGAAATTTCACATTTGGTTGCGTTTGAAAAATTTGGCAGGCAGATCAAACCGCATGGTAACGAATGGAAATTCAGTTTTCAACGCTTGATGATGCCATTTATTCGTCCTGAAATATTCCCAAATCATTTGTTGCCATTATTGGCGAGACATTTCAAAAATCCGTCAGCGAGCAGTGATACTGATGCTACCCTGTCATTGGCACTAAAACAGTTTGACCAACAGAATGATAAAAATTATATCTTTGAGCTCCCTTATGGGAGTCGGTTTCGCATTCACAATGGTAAAATATTTACAAAAGGAGCCTTGCGAACCAAACGGTATGAATGTGTGGAGGTAAGTTCAGGAAGAATGTACTTGTTTAATCCAAATGCAGAAGTGGAATTGTTACACCCTTAGAATTAAAAAAAATGAACAATAATTATTACGCAATATTAATGGCAGGTGGCGTGGGTTCGAGATTCTGGCCAGTAAGTACCGCCGAATTCCCAAAACAATTTCATGATATGTTGGGCTCTGGCGATACGTTAATCCAGAAAACATTTAGCCGTTTGTCACAGCTGATCCCCATTGAAAATATTTTGATTCTGACCAATGAAAGTTACAATCAGATCGTATTGGATCAACTACCGATGGTCAAACAAGAACAGGTTTTACTTGAACCGGCCATGCGAAATACCGCGCCTTGTATTTTATACGCGTCGTTAAAAATTCAAAAGCAGAATCCCGACGCTGTCATGGTTGTCGCGCCGAGTGACCACTGGATAGAAGACGAGGCTGTTTTTGCTCAAAATTTGCAGCAATGTTTTGATTTTTGCGCCAAAGAAAATGCGTTAATGACTTTGGGGATCCAACCCACTTTTCCCAATACTGGTTTTGGTTATATCGAATTTGACAAAGCCGATACAAACCCTATAAAGAAAGTTATTCAATTTCGAGAAAAACCCGACTATGAAACGGCTAAAAGCTTTTTAGACAGTGGGAATTTCCTCTGGAACGGGGGAATCTTCATTTGGAGTGTCAAATCGATTGCAGCGGCATTTGAGCAATTCCAACCCCAAATGAACGAATTGTTTTTGCGAGGTTGGGACGATTACAACACCAGTGAAGAAAAATATTTCATCCAAAATAACTATGGTGCAGCAGTTGATGTTTCTATAGATTACGCCATAATGGAAAAAGCTCAAAATGTGTATGTACTTCCGGCAACTTTCGATTGGAATGATTTGGGCACTTGGGGTTCTTTGCATGAAAAGCTCGCCAAAGACAATTTCAACAATGCCGTTGTCAATGCGACTGTCATTTTAGAAAATGCCTCGAATAATATCATCCGTACCGATTCAAAAAAACTAATCATTATTGATGGATTGGACGATTTTATTATTGTAGACAAGGACGATGTATTGTTGATATATCCAAAAAGCAAAGAGCAAGATATCAAGCGTATCACTGCATTGGCAAAAAATCTGTAATTTATCTGGCGTTGTTAGATTGGTGCTCTCCATTGTTCTCGACATTGCATCCACTTCGAAATCAAACAGTTCGGATATTATCCGAAAAGTATTACCTTCGGCTCATAAGCCATAAGCAACGAAGGTTTATATTTAATTATGACTAGAAAAAACAAAAAATCGGTTCTTTGCTTCGTCTTTCTTCTCACATTTTGTAGTCAGCTTGCCTTTTCACAACTGACCAGTTTCACGTTGAGTGTGACAAAAACTGATGTCACCTGCACCGGTAACGGAAGCCTCACATTCCAAGTTAGCGGAACAAATCCACAGGCTTCAGTGGTTTATTCCGTTTTTCTGCTCCCTAACCTTACGACACCGCTTGCTGTGCTAACAGCTACGACATTAAACGGGCTATCCGCAGGAAATTACCATGTTGTAGCTACGCAAACCCTCGGAAACCTGTCTAACGTTCAACAACAAGATATTGTGATTGGTGGAGCGGTGATTCCACTCGTTTATCAGTTGTCAGGATCTAACAATTCTTGCGGCAATGGAATTATTACAGTAAATGTAGTTCAAGGCTATGCGTCGACTTATGAAATCATATCGGGACCGATTGTTCGGCCATCACAAGTCTCAAATGTGTTTTCGGGATTGACGCCGGGGGTTTATGTAATTCGCGTTTACGATACCTGTAGTGATGCGGTAGTACAAACTTATACGTTGTCTAACAGCGCATCTCAGTTTCAGATAATCAGTGTAAAAGTTCCTGAATGCGAATTAAATTTTTGTGATACAACGAGAATCGAAGTGGCAATATTCGGCACAACAATTAATTACCCGCTTACTGTTGAATACACTGTTTTTCCGCCGTCAGGAACGCCAATAGTAATTAATCAAACCGTATCTTCCGGCGGCAGTCCGAATGAAACAATCAGTACAGCAATTCCGTTTTATAATGCTCAAAATTACAGTTGTAATATTAGGATCACCGATAATTGTGGCAATATAATTACGAGCGATGCTAATCCTATATTTAAGGAATTGAGTTTGGAAGCAATCCAAAATCCGCAATTGTGTAACAAAAATATAGAATTAAACGTTTGTAGTTTTCTTCCGCCATTTACCGTCAGTTTTATAAGCGCACCATCAGCATTTAACCCTACATTGTTTAACAATAATCACCCTGGCCCTTTTTCAATAAGTCCGGTTTCTTATGAATCTTCAGGGACAAATCAAATGCCGGTTGGTTTATATGTCATTCAGATTACCGATGCTTGCGGTAGAAGCGCTCAGAGTCAGGTAACATTAGACGAATCGGTTGAACCCGGGTTTCAAATATTGCCCACTGGTTGCGGTTTTGGACAAGTCAGCATGCCCGTTCCTGGGGGAAGTTCAGTAGCTTCAGTAATTATGACGGGAGCTCCACTAGGTTACAATCACGTCTTACCTTATGATGTGTCTTTTAATATTTCTGGAGGTCAATTTGTAATGATGAATTTGCCGGTAGGCGTTTATACTTTTACGGTGATCAGCACTTGTGGACAAACTTACTTTTACACAATTAACATCCCGCCGGCAACTCCGGAGGCCTTAAGTTCTAGTTTCATCAGGGGTTGCGAAGTAGGAGAAGGTTCTATAAAATTGAGTTTTCAGTTCTCGGCATTGGTAGCGATTAGCATTACGGTCGCGCCTGCAACTTTTCCACATCCACTTCCATACAATGTTTCCTTCAATCTTTTTGGAGGTGTTTTTTACATGAATTCGTTACCCGAAGGCATTTATACTTTTATTATTAAAGATGCGTGTAATTTTGAACGCTATTTTTCATACAATGTGCCTGGATACGCCGTTATCAGTGATGCTGTTGTGCTTGAAGCAAATTGCGGATCGTTTAATTTGTTGTTGGATTACCGGGTAAGCGAAACGGCACCACACAACTATTGGTTGCAAAAGCGGGACGCGGTGACTGGCCAATGGAAACATCCAATTACAGGATCGCCGTATGTGACCGGAACCGATCCGACTGCTACAAATTCTTATGCTTTATCGAACAACAGTAACAATTTGAATATTGCTTCGGTAGGTTCTTTTCGGGTTTTAAAGACAAATAGTATTTATGGCAATGGAAACCCAAACCTGCAAAGCTGCTTTAAAATTGTTAAAGAATTTATTTTCACCGGCGCACCCAAAATCATTACGGCTTACAATTTACCCTGCACCAACAACTCGGGAAATGTGGTGATCGTGGCCGAAGGGCTGGCCCCGTTATCTTACAGCATTACAACAAAAGACAACCAGCCTTTTAATGTTAATAACGGAAATCAAATCACCTTTTCTGGTTTGTTGCCGGGAATTTATAATTTTCAAGTAAAAGATGTATGTGGCAATATTGTTAATCAATTGTTTGATCTAAATTCGTTACCGCTGCCCAATATTTCACAAAGTATCTTGTGCGATGGACAAAACGGACAATTGATGGTACAAGGGTTTCCATTTCTAAATTACCAATGGTATAAAGGTACCAATCCAACTCAGATTTTAAGTACAACCAGTACGCTCAATTTTACGCCGTTTGCGGGCAGTGCTGACTCCGGAATTTATTATGTCAGAATGTATTCTGCGATTCCTAATTTGTGTACCGATCAGTTGCTGTCTTACACCATTTTAAATTCAGGAAGTGCTCCTGAGGCCGGAAATGGAACTACAATCACTGTTTGTGGGAGTACCGCAATAATAGATTTATTTTCGCTGTTGACCGGTACTTTTAATACCACTGGGATCTGGGAAGAAATTACCAATAGCGGTATGCTAGCGGGTCATAACTGGCTGCCCGTTGGCGTTCCTTTTGGGGAGTATCAATTCCGATACCACGTAGATGGTCTTTGTGGTAGTTTGGACGAAGCGGTCGTAGTGATCCATTTCAATAATATCCCGTTACCGCCTACAGCCACTGTTAACCCCCTGATTTGCGGCTCAGAATCGATTTATCTTAGCGCATCAACCGTTCCCAGTAGTACTTACGAATGGATCGGTCCAAACGGGTTTTCTTCAACGGAACAGAATCCAGTTATCGTTTCCGCCAGCGCGTTATCAAGTGGCACCTATACTGTCACGGCAAAAATCGGAACCTGTCCTTCCAGCCCGTCTTCAGTGATGGTGAATGTAGAAAACCCGCCTCAATTTCAAATGACGCATACCTGTATCGAAAATGAAAACATCATTATAGTTGATCCGATAGCCAATTCTTTTGACCCAACAATTGCCTCTTATTTGTGGAGTGGGCCGGAAAATTTCACTAGTTCTGAAAATCCGATCACAATTACCGGTGCAAAAAGTGGCGTTTATAGGGTTACAGTAACCACTTTAAATGGCTGTTCGACCTCGGCGACCGTAGCGGTTACGACTACATTATGCAATTTCCCGGCTGGAATTTCTCCTAATGGCGATGGCGACAACGATATTTTGGATTTGACCGGATTTGAGGTATTAAAGTTCAAAGTATTTAGCCGTTATGGGCGCGTGGTTTTTGAGCAGGATAACTAC
>JACMOK010000107.1 GCA_014378065.1 Flavobacterium sp. | reverse complement strand
TAAACCACAGTCCTTCAGCCTTTTAAAAAAAACGATCGAGTTTGTTTTGTCTTTTGATGCGAACACTTTAAAGCAGCAACCAAAACGCGAACAATTTGTCATTCATTTGGTCTGATTTAAAAATTACAACATGAATAAAATTAGACATTTTCGCATTAAATTGATTTTCATTTTCGGAACAGTACTCATCCTTTCTCTTTCTGTATTTTCATACATCAGAATCAACAATCTAATGAAAGTTTCGGCGCTCGTAAACCATACCAATGTTGTTAAACTCGACTTGGAAACCATGTTTTCTGAATTAAAAGATGCAGAATCAGCACATCGAGGCTATCTGCTTACTTATAATAAAGATTTTCTCGACCAATTTAACCATGCGCTTATCAATGTTGAACTGCAATTAAACCGACTGGATTTTGACACTAGAGAAAATTATTCACAACAAAGAAATATTGAGTTGCTTAAATTATTCACCTACAAAAGAATAAAATATATGCAAAGTCTTTTGGTGATTGCTGAGACGACCAAAATTTCAACCGAAAAATTGCTTAAGGGCCGGGTTTTAATGAATACGCTGCGTAAGCAAGTAACCAAAATAATGAATGAAGAAGATTTTCTGCTCCGCGTCAACACAAAATCCTTAACGAAAGAATCTCTATTAACCCCCTTATTCACAATATTTCTAATTATTTGCTCTATTTTGGTTCTTACCGTTTCGTATTATGGCATAAATCGAGAACTGAAAGTATCGAATGTTTTAAAATCAGATCTGGAATCTAGTAAGAAAGATTTGTTGGAAGCCAATACTTCGCTTCAGAAAAGCAATCAGGAAATTGCATTAAGTCTGTACAATAAAAGATTTTTAGCCGAATTTTCAGAAAAGTTTTCAAATTACAAAGTGCAAAATGAATTTTTCAATTCGCTGGTGCAATACATTGCTGACATTACCCATTTGGACTATGTTTTGGTTGGAAAATTAGAGCACTTTCCTCAGCAGGACTCTGTTGTTCATACAATGTCGGTCGCCGCCTTTGGAAAGTTAATAGATAATTTTACCTACGCGCTGCCAGACGGTCCTTGCGAACAGGTTACCATGGGCGCCATTTATTCTTACCCCACCAACTGCCAAATTAGCTTTCCCAAAAACCAAACACTTAAAGACTTAAATGTAGCGGGATATGTTGGTTATCCTTTAATCGATTCTGAAGCCAAGGCCATCGGAATTATTGCCGTAATGCATAAAAAAAATATCGAAGACCCAGAAACGCTTTCGTCGGTCTTAAAAATTGTAGCCAAGCGAACCGAAATGGAATTGGAACGTATCAAAAACGAAGAGATTTTAGAAAAGAAAAATATCTCGCTTGAAGAAAAAAATGAAACCTTGGCCAAAATGAATAAAGAATTGGAATCGTTTACGTACATCTCCAGCCATGATTTGCAAGAACCTTTGCGCAAAATACAAACCTTCATCACGCGAATTATAGATATTGATGCCGACAAGTTGTCTGATAACGGTAAAAATTATCTCATTCGTACTCAAGAATCGGCCAATAAAATGCAGAATCTGATTCGGGACCTGCTCGCCTACTCGCGTTTAAATATTGAAATATTTCCCAAAGAAAATACCGATCTAAACCTGTTGCTTGGCGAAATATTAGACGATTTGGACGAGGATATTAAGGATAAGAAGGCAATTATCAAACTTAATGGACATGATGAAGCTAAAATTATAGTGACGCAATTCAGACAGCTTTTAACCAATCTGATTTCCAATTCCATGAAATTTTCAAAGCCCGAAACCCCTATTATAATCACCATAGAAAACGAAATTATTGAAGGAAAAGAAGTTCCATTTGAAAACAAAGACCCCGATCTGAATTACAATAAAATAACTGTGACCGATAACGGCATTGGCTTCGAATCAGAATATAAAAATCGTATTTTTGAAGTTTTCCAACGGTTGCATGTGACCAAAGAATATCCAGGAACCGGAATTGGACTGGCGATAGTAAAGAAAATAGTCGAAAATCATCAAGGTTTCATTGCAGCTGAAGGCCAAATAAATCGCGGGGCAACTTTTACAATATATCTTCCAACGTAAGTGAATCTTTAAAAACGCCGTCCGTTTAATGCGATAAAATATTAAAAAAATATGGTCATCGCTTTTTTGTAATTTTTTTATAATTTGCTAAGAATAATAACAAACAGAGACAAATCATAAAAAACAAAATTATAAGACTGTTCAAACTATCAACGAAATTTTTTACGGCGAGCGTTGTGAAGTTATTGGCGGTATTTGTAAAGCCGGCATGAGCGTAGGCATTTTCATAATTATTGCTAGTCGCAATTTTTATTTTTATCGTTAGCAGACTGGGGGAAGCAAATTATTTGCAAAAAAATCCCGTGCTGATCAATTTACAGTGCGGGATTTTTTAGTTTTAAAGTCTTTAAGAATACATTTTGACTCTTAATTCCTGAACCTTCTCATCTTCTAAGTAATCATCAAAAGTCATATATCGGTCAATAACGCCTTTGGGAGTCAATTCTATCACCCTATTGCCTGCAGTCTGCGCAAACTCATGGTCATGTGTGGTAAAAATCACAGAACCTTTAAAGTTTTTGAGTGAATTATTGAAAGCCGTAATTGATTCTAAATCTAGATGGTTGGTGGGTTCATCCAACATTAAAATATTGGCTCGTTCCATCATCATTCGAGACAACATACAACGTACTTTCTCACCCCCCGATAACACCCGGCTAGTTTTTAACGCTTCTTCACCAGAAAAAATCATTTTCCCCAGGAAACCACGAATGAAAACCTCTTCTCGCTCTTCTTCGGTTTTAGACCACTGCCGCAACCAATCTACTAGCGCCAAATCGTTTTCAAAAAAGGAATGATTGTCTAAAGGCAAATAGGCCTGATTGGTTGTAACGCCCCAGTCAAAAGAACCACTTTGAGGTTTGCGATTGCCGTTTAAAATTTCATAGAAAGCAGTGGTGGCACGAGAATCTTTAGAAAACAAAACAATCTTATCGCCTTTTGCCATGTTAAGATCGACACTTGTAAACAAAACTTCTCCTTCAATAGATGCCCCTAAGCCTTGGACGTTTAATATTTGATCTCCTGCCTCTCTGTCCTGATCGAAAATAATGGCAGGGTAACGTCGACTTGAAGGTTTGATCTCAGAAATATTTAACTTACTGATCATTTTTTTACGAGAAGTAGCCTGTTTGGATTTGGCAACATTCGCACTGAAACGTCGAATAAATTCCTCCAATTCTTGTTTCTTTTCCTCCGCTTTTTTATTTTGCTGGGCTCGTTGTTTGGCAGCCAATTGACTTGATTCGTACCAAAAAGTGTAGTTTCCGGAATAGTGGTTGATTTTTCCAAAATCAATATCTGAAATGTGCGTACAAACAGCGTCAAGAAAGTGGCGGTCATGCGATACTACGATTACTGTATTTTCGTAATTGGCTAAAAAGTTTTCAAGCCACGCAATGGTTTCAAAATCCAAATCGTTGGTCGGCTCATCCATAATCAACATATCTGGATTGCCAAAAAGCGCCTGCGCCAAAAGAACGCGTACTTTTAATTTTCCATCCAAATCGGCCATCAAAGTATAATGATTGTCCTCTGTAATTCCTAAATTTGATAACATCGAAGCGGCATCCGAATCAGCATTCCAGCCATTCATTTCTTCAAACTGTACTTGCAACTCCCCTATTCTATCGGCATTTTCATCGTTATAATCCAAATACAAAGCATCCATTTCCTTTTTAATCGCATACAGAATTTTATTGCCCATCATCACCGTTTCTAATACAGTAAATTCGTCAAAAATATTGTGGTTTTGATTTAAAACTGACATTCGCTTTCCGGATTCAAGATGAATATGTCCGGAAGTTGGATCGATATCTCCAGCTATGATTTTTAAAAAAGTAGATTTTCCGGCTCCGTTGGCACCAATCACACCATAAATATTGCCGTGGGTAAAAGTAGTATTGACTTCATCGAATAAAATTCTTTTACCAAATTGTACCGATAAATTATTAACTGCTAACATGAGTGTTGATTTAAAAAATTTTCTGCAAAAGTATAAAAACCACGTCAATTTTTCGGCCATAAACCCAATAAATCTGCGACTTGTTTATTTAACGGAGCATTAACAGTAATATTCAAACCAACTGAATATTTTTACAAGCCAGCTTCCGACCTATGCGTGTACTCAAACGAAAACATTTACTGTTAATTTCCACCGCTTTTATTGCCTTTCTAACTTCTTGCTCCAAGGAATTTACAAAAGATAATTATACTGCTTATTTTGGAGGCGAAGTGACCAATCCAACAAATCCTTATGTACTTTTTTGTAAGGATACTGAAGTCATCGATAGTGTCAAGCTCGACAAAAACAATCGGTTTTTTATCAAAATGGATTCGCTGGCTTCTGGACTGTATATTTTTAAAAATGAACCAGAATACCAATACGTTTATTTTGACAAGAATGACAGCATCATGGTGCGGATCAACGCAAAAGATTTTGACAATTCAATTGTATTTTGCGGCAGAGGCGATCAGAAAAACAATTTCCTAATGGAGCTTTATCTGAAAAATGCCGACGATAAAAGTAAAATCTTCGATGTTTTTGATGACGATGTTACAAATTTTTTGAAAAACATCGATTCCTCATACCAATCCCGGAAAAAATTCTACACTTCAAAAAAAGTAGATCTTAAGTGGAACGATGACTTTGATGTGTATGCTCGTGCGGCCTTAGATTTTGATCATTTTTCCAAAAAAGAAATATACCCATTAGCGCACCAAATGCGCACGGGAGAAGATGTTTATGAGAAACTACCAAAAGATTATTACGCTTTTCGAAAGACCATTGACTTCAACAACAGCAAGCTTTCTAATTATTCCCCGTTCGTAGTCTACCTTTCTTACATGTTAAATAACGTGGCGGCCATCCATTATCACAATCATTTTACGCCCGTTGACCTAGCCCTGAAAACGAATATCAATAAACTAGACATTGCCGACACGTTGATAAAAAATAAAACCGTTAAAAATACCATTCTCAACAACATTGCGTTTACTTACTTGCTCGAAGACCAAAATATGGTCAACAATCAAAAGTTTTTAGAAACCTACCATAAATACTCTACCGACAAGAGTAAGAAAAACGAAATCCTTAAAATCGGTAACGCGATTCAATCCTTAAAAATCGGCAATCCATTACCCGAAGTCAGCCTCGTAGATAAAAACAATACCGTCTTATCTTCCAATACACTCGCCCACAAAAAAACTGTTATATTTTTATGGACAGAGAATCTTTCTTCCCATTTAATAGCTGCACACAAAAAAGTATTGGCACTAAAAACAAAATATCCCGAATATCAGTACATCGCCATCAATCTAGATAAAGATCAAACTCAGTGGAATATGGTGTTGTCGAAATACAAATTCGATAACATTATCCAATTGCGAGCTAAGGATTTCGAAGATCTCAAAGCCAAATGGGCGATCATGAAAGTGCACCGAACCATTATTCTAAACCAAGATGGCAGTATTAAAAACGCTTTCACGAATTTGTTTGATGTCAATTTTGAAAAAGAACTGAGGTAGTGACTAATTTAATGTTTAATAACATAAAAGCGCGGTTCCCAATGAAAACCGCGCTTTTATTTTACTACTAAAGGCAACCGAAACCTTATTTATTTCCCTTCTCGTAATCGGCTAAAAATTGGGCCAAGCCAATATCGGTTAACGGATGTTTTAACAAACCTAAAATGGCCGATAAGGGTCCGGTCATCACGTCGGCGCCCAACTTGGCACAGTTAATTATGTGCATCGTATTGCGTACCGAAGCGGCTAATATTTCAGTTTCAAATCCGTAATTGTCATAAATCAAGCGGATTTCTTCAATCAATACCAAACCATCCGTTGAAATATCATCGAGTCGGCCGATAAATGGCGAAACATAAGTAGCACCGGCTTTGGCGGCCAACAGAGCCTGACCCGCCGAGAAAACCAAAGTTAAATTCGTTCTCACGCCTTTATCCGAGAAATATTTGCAGGCTTTGATCCCTTCTTTGGTCATGGGTAATTTCACCACAATCTGATCGTGCAGTTCTGACAACTCCTCCCCTTCGCGAATCATACCCTCATAATCTGTCGCAATTACTTCTGCACTGACATCACCACCTACAATATTGCAAATGTCTACATAATGTTTTAAGATGTTGTTTTTTCCGCTGATGCCCTCTTTTGCCATTAACGAAGGATTGGTGGTAACACCATCCAAAACCCCTAAGGCCTGTGCTTCTCTGATGTCATTTAAATTGGCCGTGTCAATAAAAAATTTCATTTGTTGTATTTTTAAATGTGTTGCTTACTGCTCTTTTGGGCGTTTCCCTGCGGGTCAGGCTGTACGCAGTGCGCGGCACTTGCTTCCATCCTTAACGCGGTCGCAAAATTACAATTTATAATGACGCATTAACATCCTTTCATAAATTTTATCGGGCAAAAGTCGTTTTAAAACGATGGCCAACTTTTGCATCGTTTCCCCTACTTTATAGTGAATTTTGGGATTTGGATTTTGTATGATATCATAAATGGCTGTTGCCATCTCGCTTGGACTGCTCCCTTGGTCTACATGCGCATCCATCATCTTAAGTGTATGAGCATAAGGGACTTCATAAGCGGAGCGCGCTAACACTGGCGTATGAAACCGCCCTGCTGCAATATTAGTGGCAAAATCGCCTGGTGCCACATTTGTAACGCTGATTCCAAACGGTTTGACTTCCATCCGCAAGGCTTCGGTGACCAATTCAAGCGCGCCTTTTGAAGCAGAATAAATACTCCGATAAGGCAGTCCCATGTAGCCAGCAATTGACGTGATGTTGATAATAAGACCTGATTTTTGCAAACGCATCTGCGGCAAAACCGCTTTCATCACCTCAATCGGTCCGAAAAAATTGGTCTCGAAATTAATTTTGATTTCTTGAATCGGAATTTCTTCTAAGGGTCCGGTGATGCCAACGCCGGCATTGTTGATCACGACATCCAGCCTGCCCGAAAGTGCAATGACATTTGCCACGGTGGTCTGGATACTGGCCGGATCCTTGACTTCTAACGAGAGTAATGGAAAAACTGAGTGGGCAATTTTTTCGGGATTCCGACTCGTTCCATAAACGACAAATCCCTTTTGATGCAGCAACTCACCGATGGCTTTTCCGATTCCCGAAGAAGCGCCTGTAATGAGGACGACTTTATTCATTTGAGTGGTTCATTGGTTCGGACACAAATATAGCCCTTCAAATGGCTTGTGTCTCTCGTGTTTGCTTTTTTGCTATTTTTTTCGTTCGTAATAATAGAATTCCTGAGCGCCTGCTGTGCCTTTACTCGCGTGGATGATGTAATACAGATTGCCAACAGGTTTAATTTCATAAACCCATTCCGGGGTTGGGTTTGGGTTTTTAGTTTTGTCGAAACGATTAAGGTCAAAGCACAGTTTGCGAGCCGGAGGCACCGTTACCATTTCTGTAGCACCCTCACCGGCAACCATAAATTTAAGATTGTACTGACCACAAGGCGCTGGCTTTATGGTGCTGTTTTCGGAAGAAACTTCAGGATTGGCACGATAGGTTTCTAGTTCTTGTTTGAAAGCCTGGTATTGCGATTTTGCATCGTTTTGTGCAGAACAAAAAGCTGAGGCAAACAACAACGCGATTAAAATGGTTTTCATGGTAATGGTATTTTGATTAAATAAGAGTCTGATGGTTGTTGACTGCCCTAGCCCTGATAGCGCCGGTATCGCCCGATTTTTATCGGGAATAAAGGCAAAAGCAGGAAACAGCTGCTGTCAAAAATAAAAAATCTTCCCGAAAGAAGACCTCAATTAAGAAAAAAATGGCAAGCGACCTACATCGCACCGCTCAACCACATACCTTTGCTATGTTCCCATCCTGGAGGAGTCTGCAGGAGCTGGTCGTGTAGGACTTGCCGGCGCAAATATACAATCTTTTTGTATTTTCGCAAGGCGATTGAACATATAAATTACTATTGTATATTGCCGTTTTTAAATTCACACTAATGAAAAAGCATAACTTATTCACAGTCATTTTATTAGCAATATTTATTGTTTCATGCGGACATTCTGCTAAAGATGCCCGAAGCTATTTTAGCTTTGACTCAGCTAATTTTAAAGACCAATACCAGCCGTCGGAATCGATCAGCTTAGCCATTTTAAATGGTCAAAATAAAAATATAGATAGCATCATCTATTATGTAAATGACCAAAAAATCGGTTCGAAAAAAGGCACAGAAAAAATGTCCTTTGACTTTAAAGGTAAAAAATTGGGTTATCAAAATTTGAAAGCACTGGTTTATTTTGAAGGTGAAAATGTGGAGACGACGGCTAGAGTTGAAGTGGTATCGGATGTAGAACCTAAATTGTTGAAATATAAAATTGTAAATACTTTTCCGCACGATACGACTTCTTACACCGAGGGGTTGGAATTTTACCGGGATACCTTGTTTGAAAGCGGCGGCCAATACAACCGATCTAAACTTTTTAAGACCGATTATAAAACTGGTAAAGTGTATAAAAACATCAACTTGGAAGGGAAATTTTTTGGAGAAGGTATTACGATTTTAAACAATAGGATATTTCAGTTAACCTGGAAAGAAAATACCGGCTTTATCTATAATGCCAACACTTGGAAAGTAGAAAAAACGTTTTCTTTTGATAAAAACATCGAGGGATGGGGCATGACAAATGACGGAAAAAATTTATACCAGTCGGACGGCACTGAGAAAATATGGACCATGAATCCCGATACGCAAAAGATGACTGATTACATTAATGTATACACCAGCAGCAGTAAAATTAAAAGCATCAATGAACTCGAATGGATCAACGGAAAAATATATTGCAACATCTACGAAAAAGATGCCATTGCTGTAGTAAATCCAGATAGTGGCGCCGTTGAAGGGGTATTAGATTTATCGGGTTTGAGAAAATTCGAAAAGTATGTCAAAGCAGAAGTGCTCAACGGTATTGCTTATAATCCGAGGACCAAAACCATTTTTGTTACTGGAAAATACTGGAGCAAGTTATTTGAAATTACCATTTCAGAATAACATCAAACCTATTTCTTTTTTGAAGGTTTGACAGCCGGTGCTGTATTTGATTTAATGTTGTCGTACTTATTCGTGGCGGTATTGTAAGTCAGTTTATTTTCTTGTGTTTTGTTCTTTAGGATTACATCACCCTCCGGAGTCAAAGTAAATACAAATCCTTCATTGCGCAATTTCTCGCTGGTTTGCGAAGCGTTTTTTAATTTGTCGAGCCACAAAATTTCTTTAATTTTTGTTACTGTCTGAACATTGGACAATAGTTGCGTTTTGGTTGATGCGTTCCAAAGTTGTGAATATGTTTGGGTTCTTTCTTCCGTTTTATCTGTAATTTCATTGGTGTTATTTTCTTTCCACGTAATACAATACAAAGATGTACCTTTTACCTTTATGGCACTTATCCTACAATCTACAGGAAGATTATTGTTTTTTGTAGCGGCTGATTTGGCATTGCCTGAAACATCAATTTTCTTGGTGAAAAGCGTATCTTTTTTTCCTTTGTTGTCAACATTGAATTCAAAACGGAACTGGTCTTTAACCGGTACCAATTCTGCCGAAAGCTGATCAGTTTTTGTTAAAACTTTCGCAGGATTTTCTTTCCTTTCATTCTTTTTTTTCTGACTAAATGACGAAAAACTTAAAAATGACAAGGCCAGTAGTAGGATTATTTTTTTCATATCACAATTTGGTTTTGTATGAGGTTGAAAATTACGACAAATATGAGTCACAACTTCAACAGAGCAAAATTTTAACTATAAGTCAAAAAAAAACCGAGCCATTGAATAGCTCGGTTTTATCAACAAATGGAAAATTAAAAACTAGTCTTTTTGAGATTTCAATGCCAAGGTGTAAATTACTAAACCGAATCCGATTTTGTTAATTGCATCCGCAATGTTGTAGGCAATATCTACATTTCCTTTTCCAAGGATTCCGGTATACCAACCGTCAGTTCCTAACATGTATCCCAATGGATAAATGGCCCAACCCACAAGCACAAACCAGCATAAAATTTTGTGTGAAGCTAGTACATCTCCACCTGCGGCCGCAGCCAACTTGGACGCTTCGCCCAACCAAATTTCATATACAATTGCAAAGTAAGCAATACCTGAAACCAATCCCCAAATCCAAGCATTAGCCGGATCTACTGCTTCACCGAAATAACCGGTAACCAACATAATGATTGAATAGATGATCATTTTCCATAGCAATCCTTGTTTGGCTCCTGCTACTTTTAAAATTAAATAGAACTCAACGCACATCAAGGGCACAGTTAAAATCCAATCTACGTAACGGAAAAAAGTCGGAGACTCTTGAAAGGTTGCCCAATAATCTCTCATGTAAAAATAATGCACTGCCGCAATAAAGGTAATCAAACCCGAAACCAGCACAGAAGTGCGCCATTTTCTATCAAATTGGTTTAACGATAAAAAGAAAAATGCTGAAGCAGCCATCATAGCCATGCAGCCCACAAAGAAAGTAAAAGCTACATAATCTGTAGGCAGTAACTTCGCAACTAAACTAGGAAATAACATAATGTTTGTCATGATAAAAGGGTTTAAGAATTTTTGTTAAGTCAAAAGTAAAAAACATTAAACAAATAAAAAACATTTTGTTTGGTTATTTTTACATATTTTTAAAAAAAATTAAATTAGGAATGCCAAAATACACGAATGTCGCAATAGTAGCAAGCTTCTTGGGTTTATGGATAGATTCTTTTTTTTCTCATGATGTTCAAATCGCAATTGGGTTTGTGCTCATATTTTCGTTTGGAATTATGCATGGTGCTAATGATCTCTTGTTAATCGAAAATGTAAATACAAAAAAGCAGTCTTTTTCATATTTTCAGTTGTTATCTTACTACGTCGCAATGGTGTTAATGGTTACGTTGCTATTTTATTTTGTTGCTTGGCTGGCCTTAATCCTTTTTTTAATCGTTAGTGCCTATCATTTTGGAGAACAACAATGGCAGGCTTTAGAATTTTTTTCATTATGGATTCGGGTAGCCTTTCAATTTTGCTACGGCAGTTTTGTTTTGTTGCTATTATTTGCTTTTCACAACCTTGAGGTTCAAAGAGTAATATTTGAGATTTCATCTCACTTTATTTCGACAGACTGGATGCAATACTTACTCGCTTTTTTTAGCATTATGCTGATCGGATTGGGAAGCTACCTCTACACAAAGTCAAATCAAATAAGAGGACAACTCTTAGCCGAATTATTTTATTTAATAGTTTTTACAATTCTGTTTAAATCGTCAAGCTTGATCTGGGGATTCGCGCTATACTTTGTTTTGTGGCATAGCATTCCGTCTATAATCGACCAAATAAAATTTTTGTACGGCGCTTTTAGTAAGGTCAATGTCATTTTGTATTTAAAAGCTGCGCTGCTGTATTGGATGATTTCCTTAGCAGGAATAGCAACACTTTATTTCCTCTTCAAAGGTGAAAAAATATTTAATGCCTTGTTTTTTTCCTTTCTTGCTGCTATTACTTTCCCTCATGTTTTGGTAATCATTAAAATGTTTGGTAAAAAGAGTCACACAATCCACTTAAAATAGGAGCAAAAAAAACCGAGCTACTTCTAGCTCGGTATATTCTTAATAAAAGAAAAATTATTTCACTTCTTCGTAATCAACATCTTGCACTTGATCACTTTGCGCTTCCCCTTGCGGTTGTGCTTCTTGGCTTTGACCTTGTTCACCTTTAGCGTACATGGCTTCTGTTGCAGTTTTCCATGCAGCATTCACATTGTCTAATCCTTTTTGGATTGCTTCTAAGTCTTGAGATTGGTGTGCCATTCTCAATTCGGTTAAAGCATATTCTATCGCTGTCTTCTGATCATCAGTTAACTTATCCGCTAAATCTTTCAATTGCGTTTCTGTTTGGAAAATCAAACTATCGGCTTCGTTGATTTTTTCAACTCTTTCTCTAGCGATTTTATCTGCTCCGGCATTGGCTTCAGCATCTTTTTTCATTCTTTCGATTTCTTCAGCTGTCAATCCAGAAGAAGCTTCGATACGAATATCATGCGATTTTCCAGTTCCTTTATCTGTTGCTGATACTTTGATGATACCATTGGCATCAATATCAAATGTTACTTCAATTTGAGGAACACCTCTTGGCGCTGGTGGAATGCCATCTAAATGGAAACGACCAATTGTTTTATTATCAACTGCCATGGCTCTGTCTCCTTGTAAAACGTGGATTTCAACTGTTGGCTGAGAATCTGCAGCCGTAGAGAAAACTTGTGATTTTTTTGTTGGTATAGTGGTGTTGGCTTCAATTAATTTTGTCAGAACGCCACCCATGGTTTCAATTCCTAGCGATAAAGGTGTAACGTCTAATAACAATACATCTTTCACATCTCCAGACAAAACGCCACCCTGAATAGCTGCTCCGATTGCAACAACCTCATCAGGATTAACTCCTTTTGATGCTTTTTTACCGAAGAATTTTTCTACTTCATCAGCAATTCTTGGCATTCTTGTAGAACCTCCAACTAAAATAACTTCATCAATATCTGAAGTTGACAAACCTGCATCTTTCAACGCTTTAGCCACTGGTGCCATAGAACGTTTTACCAGTGTGTCTGACAATTGCTCAAATTTAGCTCTGGTCAATTTTTTTACTAGGTGTTTTGGTCCGGAAGCCGTAGCCGTAACATAAGGTAGATTGATTTCAGTTTCCGCAGAAGAGGATAATTCAATTTTTGCCTTTTCAGCTGCTTCTTTAATTCTTTGCAATGACATTGGGTCAAGACGTAAATCTATTCCTTCTTCAGTTTTAAATTCGTCAGCCAACCAGTCAATGATGGTTTGGTCAAAATCATCTCCACCTAAATGTGTATCTCCGTTTGTTGACAATACTTCAAAAACACCATCTCCTAATTCAAGGATAGAAATATCGAAAGTACCACCACCTAAATCGTATACTGCGATTTTTTGATCAATACCTTTTTTGTCTAATCCGTAAGCCAATGCTGCGGCAGTTGGTTCATTAATAATTCTCATTACCTTCAAACCTGCAATTTCTCCCGCTTCTTTTGTAGCTTGACGCTGTGCATCGTTGAAATAAGCAGGAACAGTAATAACGGCTTCTGTAACGGTTTGACCTAAATAGTCTTCCGCTGTTTTTTTCATTTTTTGAAGCGTCATGGCCGACAATTCCTGTGCAGTGTACAAACGACCATCAATGTCAACACGTGGCGTATTGTTGTCTCCTTTTACAACTGAATAAGGTACTCTTTTCGCTTCACCAGTAGTTTCCGTGAAAGTGTGTCCCATAAAACGTTTGATAGAACCAATCGTTTTGGTTGGGTTGGTCACCGCTTGTCTTTTTGCCGGATCCCCCACTTTAATTTCGCCACCTTCTACAAATGCGATAATAGATGGTGTCGTTCTTTTCCCTTCAGAATTAGGAATTACTACTGCCTCGTTACCTTCCATTACAGAAACACAAGAGTTCGTTGTACCTAAATCAATTCCAATTATTTTACCCATTTTAAATATATTTAATTTTTATTGTAATTCGTTTTTTAGTAACTCGGCGAGCAATAGTCAATCTTTGTGCCAAGCAAAACATTGCCCGGAAATTGTCAGTTTTGCATTAAAACAATATGACAACATGACATTTTTTGAAGGTTCTTGGAAGTGATTTTAATAGTATGAATAGCACATTTCCCTGAACTTTTGTAACAATAATAGGTCTTTAAGTAGTTGTGTCCTGATGATTTTTAAGATTACCTTTAATAATGTATTTGAAACAAAACTTAAAAAAGACAGGTCTTCATAATAATTCGGCAACTTTAAGAAAGCATTCAATCCTTTTATTACAGCATTCAATTATATTTGCAATACAAATCTACTCTTATGGAAGAATGCATTTCCGTTTTTGACATGCTGAAAATCGGCGTTGGTCCGTCTAGTTCGCACACGTTAGGTCCGTGGCGCGCCGCCGAGCGTTTTCTTGGCGAACTGCGAAGCGAAGAGCTACTTTCTGCAATCACAAGAATTAAGGTCGATTTGTACGGTTCGCTGTCACTAACCGGAAAAGGTCATGCTACCGATTTGGCGATCATGTTGGGTTTGAGCGGTCAGGATCCCGAATACATTCCGATTCAGGACATCGCTGGCATTATCAAAACCATCGAAGCGCAAAACGAACTTCGTCTTGGCAATGAAGTTACCATCCCTTTTTACTTCTTGCAAGACATCGTTTTCAATAAAGATTTTCTGCCTTTCCATGCCAATGCATTAACCTTTACAGCTTTCACTACAGATAACAATCAATACGCAGCCACCTTTTATTCTATTGGCGGCGGGTTCGTAGTTAAAGAGGAGCGCATCAATGCCAAAAAGAAACTTGAAATCAAATGTTCCTTTCCATTTCCGATTCAAAATGCAGAAGGCCTTTTAAATTACACGATTGAGGAAAACAAATTAATTTCGGAGATCGTGCATGAAAATGAATTGTCCATGCGTTCAGCAGAAACGATTCACCAAGAACTGATGCGGATTTGGAGCACCATGCTCGAGTGCATGTACATTGGCTGTCATACTGAAGGCATCCTACCGGGCGGATTGAATGTGCGTCGTCGGGCTTTCGATATGCACCAAAACCTGATTGGACTGGCAAATTACGACTCGCCTCAAACTTGGCTCGAAGAGATTAGAAAAACCGAAGTTAAGTTTAGACAAATTCTTAAATGGGTCAGCTGTTTTGCATTGGCCGTCAACGAAGTTAATGCGGCGCTCGGCCGAGTCGTTACTGCCCCTACTAACGGAAGTGCAGGCGTCATTCCCGCTGTGTTGATGTATTATTTGTGCATTGAAAATCATAAGGCCGGCGAGAAAGAAATCAAACAATTTTTAATGGTCGCGGGAGAAATTGGCAGCATTTTCAAAAAGGGTTCTACCATTTCAGCAGCAATGGGTGGCTGTCAGGCAGAAATTGGTGTGTCAAGCGCAATGGCAGCAGCAGCCTTAACTGAAGTTATGGGCGGAACGCCCGACCAGGTATTGATGGCAGCCGAAATCGCGATGGAACATCATTTGGGGTTGACTTGCGATCCGATTGGAGGCCTCGTCCAGATTCCGTGTATAGAAAGGAATACGATGGGTGCAATAAAAGCGATTAACGCTGCTGAACTTGCGATGGAAACCGATGCCAAAAATGCAAAAGTACCTTTAGACAAAGTCATCGATACGATGTGGCAGACGGCAAAAGATATGAATTCTAAATATAAGGAAACCTCAGAAGGCGGATTAGCGATAGCGGTTAATATGGCAGATTGTTAGTGAGCATATTCATCACAAGATAAGGCCATAGCCCTGATGGTAGCGGCAGCTCCCGATGTAAAAAGTTACAAAGTTCACCAAAATGGTGGTCAATCGGGACTACAGCGGACAGCAGGAAACAGCTCCTAAAGCACATTCAATTTAAAGTAAAACGTACTACCCAAACCCAATTCGCTTTCTACGCCGATCGTGCCATTTTGCGCTTCTATAAACTCTTTGCT
>JACMOK010000106.1 GCA_014378065.1 Flavobacterium sp. | reverse complement strand
CTTAAACACCCGATATTAAAAAACCTGACCGGACGAACCAACGATATCGCCGTTTTGCCTAGCGGAAAAAAATCGCCTGGAATGACTTTCTATTCAATTACCAAAAAACTGTTTGGAGATGAAGGAAATGTAAAAGAATTTGTTATCACACAAACCCAAATTGATACTTTTGAGATAGCCTATGTAAGCTACGTTGCGTTTTCGGAAAGTGAAATCGAAAACATAGAAATGGTTTTTTCTAAATTCTTAGAACCCAATTTGCACTATATTTTTATTCGGAAACCGGCATTGGAACGAAGCAAAAGTGGTAAACTCAAACAATTTCAATCGCTGTTGTAGTTTTATTTACTGCTTAATTTGCTTGCAATATCTTGGTTTTAAAAGCAGTTGGGTACCTAAAAACCCTACCATACAAAGCAACGAAACCACCACGTTCAATTTATGAAACAACCGGTAAACCGCAAAGTTGTGTTGTAGCAAAGTGAGTTTAGACGCCGAAATCGAATTGTTTCGAACGCGGTAAAACGCCAGGCTCTCCTGAATTGGTTTTGCTTTTCTGATCTTTTTCAGTACTGTAAGCCACACCATCCAGTCTTGTCGTTTTCTAATGCCCGAGATCGGAATTTTACCAAAATACGTTACATCGTATATTCCCGTCAGGTTGCCTACAAAATTACAAAAGAACAATTGAGTATAGGTCAGCGTTTTTGGAGCTTCAACTCGTTTATGGAGGGCATTTCCGACTTCGTCAATACAGTCATAGAAAGAAAAAGCAAATGGCTGATTTTGAGAGATCATAAAATCAACTTGTCTTTGCAGTTTGATAGGCCGCCACAAATCATCCGAATCCAAAAACGCGATATACCTGCCTTTGGCCATTTGAATCGCTTCATTTCTGGCTACTCCGGCTCCCGAATTTTTTTGAAGGGTGTATAGTTTGATTCTGTCGTCTTTCTCGAGAAAAGCGGAAATGATTTGGGTGGTGTTATCGGTTGAGCCGTCATCGACAAGGATCATTTCCCAATTGGAATACGATTGCTGCTGCACCGATACGAGGGTGTCGGCAATGTATTTTTCAGAATTGAAAGTGGGCGTTATGATCGATACCAGTGGCGTTTCCATCTCAGTAAGCTTTATCTTCTCCTTTAAAAATATTAATCACGGTTTGAACAATGATTTTCACGTCGAGAATTAACGACCAGTTTTCAATATAAAAAACGTCATATTTGATTCGGTTGATCATGTCTTCATCGGTTTCAATTTCTCCGCGGAAACCTCTAACCTGAGCTAATCCCGTGATTCCAGGTTTCACATAATGACGCACCATGTATTTTTTAATCTTGTTGCCATAAGCCTTATTTTGCGACCAAAGGTGCGGCCGGGGTCCGACAACCGACATGTCGCCCAGCAATACATTTAGAAATTGCGGCATTTCATCCATACTCGTTTTGCGCATGAATCTTCCAATCTTTGTTACGCGGGGATCGTTCTTAGAAGCTTCTCTTTCAGTGGTTTTGTTGATTTGCATTGAGCGGAATTTGTAACAGAAAAATTCCTTTTCGTCGATACCGGGCCTTCCTTGTTTAAAGAAAATCGGGCCGCGGGTTTCTATTTTAATTAAAATGGCCAATAGCGGAACGAGCCAAGACAGCAGACCAAAGATGATGACTAACGAAAAGGCGATGTCAAAAATTCTTTTGAACGCTTTGGTAACAGGATCGTGCAACATGGTTTTCCGTAGCGAGAGCACCGGGAAAAACTCATAATATTCTACCTTTAAGTTTTTGGAGAAAATTTCCTTGGTGTCGGGAATAAATTTAATGGTCTTGTTGTTTTCATCGGCAAAATCAACCAAGTCTTTGAGTTGGTCATTGGTAATTTCATTAAGTGAACAATAAATTTCATCAACTTTATTCTGAATTACAAACCCCGACAAATCAGCTAATTTTCCGGTGATGTTGGCGTTGGATTTTTTATCGGAGAAATATCCTAAAAAACGGTATCCGTAATCGTTTCGCGTTTCAAAAAGTTCTTTCAGCCGAATCGATTCTGGCGTGTAACCAATAATAACGGCATTTCTGAAATTGGCGCCGGTTACAATTCGGTATTTCTTAAGGTAATAAAAAAGCAAGTATTTAAAAATCGTGATCAACATGAAGCTTGACACCATAAAGTAAGCAACTGCCTTTCCGCTAAAAATGACTTCTTTAGAAAACGGGAAGAATGCTATAATCACGAGCAGAAATAATATGCCTTGCTTAACGATTTTGGAAACAATCTCTACTGGCGTGGTGAAGCGGTAAATTTCATAAAATTTGATGAAAAATGCAATTAAACCCCAAACAGCGGTCTGATAAATCAAATAATACAAGCAATTGAGGTTTAGCTCTTGGAAGAAAATCAAACACAAGGAAGTAATGACAGACAAGTCAAAAAAAATGCTTATCGGTCGGATGTATTTTGAATATCTTCCAGTGTGTGCTGCCGTCATTTTTAATGAATATATCCCGTAAAATCTTTGTGCTCTTCTTTTAAAAGTTCTTCTGTTGACAATGATTTGAAATAATCATACGTGATTTTCATGCCTTCACTTCTAGACACTTTGGCCTCCCAGCCTAGTAACGTTTTTGCTTTTGTGATATCAGGTTGCCGTTGTAAAGGATCGTTGATGGGCAAAGGGTGGAATACTACTTTTTGCGTTGTTCCGGTAAGTTTTATGATTTCATCAGCAAAATCTTTGATGGTAATTTCATCTGGATTGCCGATATTAACGGGATACACATAGTCGGAATGCAACAGCCGAAAGATGCCTTCGACCTGATCATCTACGTAACAAAACGAACGCGTTTGAGAGCCATCTCCGAAAATGGTTAAATCTTCGCCCCGCAAGGCTTGTCCTATAAAAGCGGGAATTACGCGACCATCATTGAGCCGCATTCTTGGGCCGTAGGTGTTAAAGATTCTAACGATTCTGGTTTCGACCCCGTGAAAAGTATGGTAAGCCATGGTGATCGATTCTTGAAACCGTTTGGCTTCATCATAAACGCCTCGTGGTCCGATGGTATTTACGTTTCCGTAGTATTCTTCTGTCTGCGGATGGACCAGCGGATCGCCATAGATTTCTGAAGTCGATGCAATTAAAATTCTGGCATTTTTTACTCTGGCCAATCCCAACAAGTTGTGTGTTCCTAGTGACCCTACTTTTAGGGTTTGGATCGGAATTTTCAGGTAATCAATCGGACTTGCGGGAGAGGCAAAATGGAGGATGTAATCCAGCTTTCCCGGAACATGGACAAATTTGGTGATGTCATGGTGGTAAAATTCGAAATTTTTAAGTTTGAAAAGATGGGCTATGTTTTTCAAATCGCCGGTGATAAGGTTGTCCATTCCGATAACAAAATAGCCTTCCGCTATAAACCGGTCGCACAAATGGGATCCTAAAAAGCCTGCAGCTCCTGTAATTAGTATTCTTTTCATAATTAATTTATTTTGTGGTTGGGGCAACATTCCAAATTTGAGCATTGAAAAGACAGTAGAGCATTGAAAAAAACACAAGTCCTCTTTGCCGAGATAAAAATGATTCTGTCAAAAATAAACTTATCATTAGAACTGCAAAAGAAATATGCATAAAATCTTTTGTTTTTAATGCATTTTTTATATTGAAAAATAACATGAGGACCAATATTACGAATCCAAAAATGCCCAATTCTGCAAAAATCTGTATGTACTCGTTATGGAAATTCTTTTTTTCGTAGCCGCCATAGAGCTGGTGTTGTATCCTTTTCTGAATGATTTTAAAATCGGTTGCATTGAGGCCGTAACCCGTAAAAAAAATTGGGTCTTCTTGCAGCATTTCTATAAAAATCCGGAGTTGATATACTCTAAATGCCGTTCCCGGAAAAAAATCGTTTTGATTGAATTTATCCTGCGTCCAAGCCTTTGCGACGCTCACGTTGTACACTTTATTGGTTATGGTTCCGATCTCGTAATTAATAGTGTTTTCGGAAGTGTTCGATTGGAACTCGATCAAGAATCGGTCTCTTATTTTTCCTATGGAAGCCATGATTAACAACACCAATAAAAAACCGACAAGTTGCAGCATCCGCGATGTAAGGGTGGTTTTGTATACCATAAAATAATAGGCGGCCGCCAAGACAAAGAAAATGATAATGATATTTTTGGATGATAGTAAAATCAAAAAAACGGTTAGCAAAACCATGCTTGTTTTATCATACACGGTGTGAAGTGGTTTGGTGACAAAAAAGAAAAGTGCCATTACTACATAAACCGACACGTGAATGGCATTTACATCTTCGGTAACCAGTTCGTGATAGAAAAAAACACCTTGTTCGTGGGTCATGGCAAAACGAAGCAGTGCTTTTAACATATAAAATAACGTAAACAAGACTATACCGTAGCTAAAATATCGCAGAACTTTTTGTTTGTGGTCTTCGGTTAATTTCGGAAGAATCCCAAAGCATATAGGAATTAGCAACAAAGGCAGTCCTTTAGGCCAAGCCCTAATCGATGCACTAATGTCGTTCGTCCAGAGCAAAGAAAGTGACATCAACACAAATAATCCGATCGGCAAAAGTAAATACGGATTTACGCTAAAGGTTGCTTTTTTATAGGAGTAAAGTGAGAATCCTACCAAAGCGACCAACGCCATACTGTTAAAAGCGTAAGATAAAGGAATACACCATAAAACCAAAACGATAAAAATTAGCGAGGGACTGCTTTTATTTTCTTGTTTTAGATTTTGACAAACAGTCTTCAAATAATTGTAGGTATGCTCCATTTATTTTTTCCCAGTTGTATTGGTTGACAATGGCATTAAAATTCATTTCTACCATTGGCAAGTTATCACTTTTTTTGATGGTTTTCAAAATGTTTTTCACCTCGTCTGCATTGGAAAAATAATACGCATTTTCTTTTAAAACTCCTTGGTTAAAATCGTTTCGATGCGCGATGACTAGTGCTTTTGAAGCCATTGCTTCGAGTAAAGACGGATTGGTTCCGCCCACAGAATGACCATGAAAATAAAGACTTGAAAAATACCTCAAATTGTCTAAATGTTCCAAATTATAAACGCCGCCAATGAAACGAATGTGCGGGAAATATTTGAATTTGTTTTTTAAATATTCGCCGTATTTGGTGTTGTGGTTGCCTATGACGAGCAGAGTGGTTTTATCCTCGTTCAACGAAACGCCCTCGAGCACCATATCCAGATTATTTTCAGGTTCAAAGCGCGCCATAATCATATGAAAGCGGTCTTTTTCTACATCATATTGACTTAAGATCGTTTGATTAGAATTGTAAAAAGGGTGCGCCCCATAAGCAATATAAGTAGATTCTTTTTTATAGTGTTGGCTCAGAAACTTTTGAATGCCTAAAGAATCGGCTACCAAATAATCGCTGCTAACGGCGGCCAATCGTTCAGCAAATTTAAGAAATTGACGAACTGGTTTTGAATATTTGGTCCGTTTCCACTCTAGCCCATCCATATTGGTGATAATAATTGATTTTTTGGGCAGCAAGAAAAACCAAATGGAGTTGCTGGTGTAACCCAACTGCAAAATGATATCAAAATCTCTTTTGCGCGAATCCATAATACAATGAAAATCATAAATGAACTGTCCGAAAGTGCCCATTTTATGCTCCGGATCGTTTTGATGAATAATATTTACACCATGAAACGTTGTGTCTTGAAAAGGATGGTTGTGTGAATTGTAGACATACACTTCATGTCCCTTTGCTACCAAATAAACAGAAAAAAATTCGGCAAATTGCTCAAAACCTCCGTAATAGTTGGGTATGCCTCGGGTTCCTAGAATGGCTATCTTCATTGCAATTTATTCTTTTTCAGCTGCGAAAATAGCAATTTTAAATAACTTATGGTAAAAACAATCTGGTTTTATGAATTTAGAAGAGACAGGTAACCTTTCAATGTTTCGTCCGCCGTTTTTTCCCAAATGTATTGGTTCAAGACTTTTTGTTGGAGTGCTGGATTAACTGGGGTTTCGAAAGCTTTGTCCAGCGCTGATTTGATTGAACTTACATCGTCTGGTTCACAATAGAAAGCATAGTCTCCAAAGTAATCCTGTGTGTCTCCTTTTTTAGTTACCACAATATTACAGCCCATTGCAGCGGCTTCTAATGAGGACAATCCTGGAGTTTCCATCCAACTTACCAAGGCATGCACCTTGGCTACTTTATACAGATCGCGCAAAGCTTCGTGTGAAATAGCACCTAGAAAAAAGACATTGTCCCCGGCGGCGGCGTGAACCTGCTTGACATATTCTCTTTGATTTTGAGACTCCTTACCCACCAATACCAGTTTATAATTAGTTCCTTTTACTGCCTTGACTAAATTTAAGGTGGATTTCCTTCCTTCAATTCGCGCCGCACATAAAATGCAGTCTTGGTAGGCTGCAAATTGATTGGGTGCTGTTTGAATCGCCTCATCCACGAAAATCTTCTTGTCGATGGCATTCGGAATGTTATAAAAAGTATAGTTTTTTAAACTGAATTCTTTGGCAACACGATTCATTTCTGACACTGAATTTGGAAAAAACACTGCGGTATTGTCGACAATTTCCTTCATCAAACCATAATATCCTTTGAACAACATTTTGTAGACGCCCTTGTGAAAACGGTTTTCGGAATATTGCTTTATGAGTGTTTTGATGTAACCAATTTGATAAGGCGACAGTACATTGGCTACTTTCTGAAACAACCCTCCTCGAGCCTTCCGTTCAAATTCGGTATAAAGACCATAAATGGTGGATAATGCGATTTTCTTGTGCTGTTTTCTGGCATTTTGCAACTGTAAGTAAATGTCCTGCGGCTCCATCAGGTTGAATAAATGCACTAAGTCATAGGGCGTCAAATCGGGTTCCAATTCCAATGAGATATCAACTTCAACACCCAATTTTTCAAGAAACTCTTTCGTTTTGAGTAGCTGTATCATATCTCCTCCCGGAGCATCATACAAATTCGTGCGGGTTTGAAAAAGTACCTTCATTTTAAATTTTATAAGAATTGCAAATATAGTTTTTATTAGTAGTTTTACGCTTCTCAATTATTAGGTTTCTCCTCCAATGAAAAAAATACTGTTCCTTTTCGGCACCCGTCCCGAAGCGATAAAAATGGCGCCTCTCATCGCTTGTTTTTCTAAAGACAGTCGCTTTGATGTAAAAGTGGCTGTAACAGCTCAGCATCGGGAAATGCTAGATCAGGTGGTGTCATTTTTTGAAATCAAAGTAGATTATGACCTCAACATCATGACGCCCAATCAAACGCTGCATCAGCTTACCGCCGACTTGATTTCGAGAATTACCAACGAAATTTTACTGAAGGAATCGTTTGATTTTGTATTTGTGCAAGGCGACACCACGACCGTTCTGGCTTCGGCTATGGCGGCATTTTATCAGAAAATCAAAGTAGTGCATATTGAAGCGGGTTTGCGCAGCCATAATATGTATTCGCCTTTCCCCGAGGAAATGAATCGGGTGCTAACCTCAAAATTGGCAGCCATTCATTTTTGCCCCACTGAAAATTCAAGGAAAAATTTAATCGCTGAAAATAGTCTTGAGCAGGTCTTTGTTGTCGGAAACACGGTAATTGAT
>JACMOK010000017.1 GCA_014378065.1 Flavobacterium sp. | reverse complement strand
TATAACTTGTTGGTTGCATCTGGATTTTTTATATAAAGTTCCAAAATCTCATACATAATATGAGAACCTAAAACGCCTGTAGCTCCGGTAAGAATTATTTTCATTAAATTTTTTTTCTTCGTGGCAAATATACCTTTTTAGAACTAATCTAGTTCTTGCTTTTATATTTCAATTCCATCTATTTCCTTCATAATTCTAGCGGTTTCTCTCAAAACGACAATGATTTTTTGATAATGCATAATATCTTGGTAACTCAGTTCTCTGTCTTTGCGGTCTTTGAGACATTTTTGAGCGGGTTGGTAACCACCAATGTAAAAGTTCCAAGCGACTTCGGGAACGTTAGCGAAATATTGGGTTTCGTTGATGTGCACCTTTCCAGTAACCCTTCCAGCCTTTTGAGGGCTGGAGGGGTTGCCTTCGAATCGAGGTTTTACTACCACATTATCGCCATCTTCAGGATATTGCGTGATGTACTTTTCTACGATGGGGCTTTCTAATAAATGAATTTGGCGCAATTCGCTACCCAATTGTACCAATTGCCAAAAATTATCAATTTCTTCTTTCGTACAGACGCGATTAATCGCGTCTCTACACGGATACGGCACTCTAGGAAAATCTATTTTCAAAAATTCCTTGTATTTCTCTCTATACGAAGGCGAATGCAACACCGCATAGATGTAATCTAAAAGGTCTATTGGTGCAAATTCCCCTCCATTGGAGGGGTGTCCGAAGGGCGGGGTGGTCTTTTCGTTGGTGAAAGTCAAACCCAAACCTTCCGCTATTTGTTTTACAATTCTGGGGTTGAGGTTGGGGGTTCTAATTGGTTTTTCGTTTTCTAACCCTGTCAGGGTTTCAAACCCTGACAAGGTTTGCTGGGCGGTGGTTTCTGGGTATAAATATAATGGTAAAGTTGATGTGATTTCACTAGTTCTGTTGGAAACAAAAGAACTTTCAATCATTTTATTTGAAATAAATATGTGAACATAATTGTAGCCAGTTTTGAATTGTTTACAAAGTGCAATGCCAATATTTTCTCCATTAAGAAAATGTTGCATTAATTCATTTCTTGGATAACAATGAAATCCTTTTGATTTACCAGTATAAAAAGTATATCTATCATCAAAAGGACGATATGCAATTTTAACGAATCTTTTTTCATTAGGATAATGACTTTGCAAATCTTTTTTAGCATAATTTACTTGCCAATCTCTTACATCTTTTCCAAGATTAAATCTGGTTCTTGCGTCTTCATCATCTAAACTCAAAAACGTTTCAATCGTGTTTTGTAATTTCTCTTTCGAATTATGAATAGTAAATTCATCTCTTGCTGTAACTATACCCACACTATTCAAACTAAATAATTCATTAATTTTAAATCCTTCATCATAAATTACTTGAATATCAAAATCTTTATTTACAAGAAAGTAATTAGGAGCGACATTAGGTAACTTTTTATAATCAATAGTTTTGATAGAATTATTGGAAAGAAAATCATATTTAAAATCTCGTTTTCCAAATAAATCAAAATGAAAAACTTCTGCCAAATTTTCCTGTTTTTTCTTTCCTGTTTTCACAAATAAATTGATAGAAACTCCTTGCATAATATCAAATACATTTTGGTCGGGAGAACCATCGGGGCAAACTTCTTTCTTCTTGCTGTTTCCGTGTAAATCTATCGTATAAATTTTATCGTAACTTTTCAATAAATTCCATCGCATCCCCCTAAAAGTAGGATTGTCTAAAAATCCGTGTGGATTAATAAACGCTAATATTCCACTGCCATTTTTATCAATAAAATGTTGCCCGAAACGCATAAATTTTACATAGTCGTCATTTATCCATTTTGGGTTTCGTTCTTTTAGTTTTTCTTTTCCTCCAGGTTCTTTTTTGTAATCTTCCATCAGGCTCATAATCCATTCGCCTTTGTTGGCACTTTCGCCACTATACGGCGGATTTCCTATAACTACCATAACCGGCGCATCTCGTTTTATGGCGTTGGCTTGATCGGCTTCGTCCGAAAGCCAAGAACTAAAAAGGGTTTGGGTGTCAGGATGTGCTTCTTCTAAACTGTTGGTCAGGAAAATTCTAAACCGTTGGTCGTCGGTGGGTTTATAGCCAGTTTCGGTAAGTAGCATATCCATTTTGAGATGCGCCATCGCATAACTCGCCATTAGTAACTCAAAACCATTCAATCGAGGGATTAAATCATTGGTTACATATTTGCTCCAAATGCCTTGTTGTCCCTCAAATTTTTTGTAAATATGTTTCACTACTTCGGCAAGAAAGGTTCCTGTTCCTGTTGCAGGATCTAGGATTTATACTTTGTGCACCGCGACTTCGGTTTCAACTTCCACTATTTTTGAGTTGGCACCTTTTGTTTTGGTAACGGCTTTTTTCTTTATTTTTATTTTAGAAGTATCGGCTAAACCTTGTGGCAAATTGAATTCGGTTTTCAAGATATCATCCACAGCACGAACAATAAAATTCACAACAGGTTGCGGTGTGTACCATACGCCACGGGCTTTTTGCAGCGCCGGGTTGTAGTCGCCCAGAAAGGTTTCGTAAAAGTGTACTACAGGATCTTCTTGTTTGGTGCTTTTGCCAAAGTTTTTCATAATCGTAGCCACATCACTGGCAAGAAATATGGTCACTAATTCCTCTACGATCCAATCCAATCGAGTGTCTAAATCATAACCTGCAATGTCTTGAAAGAGTTTGCGCAAAAACGGGTTACTCTTTGGGATTAATTGTGAGGCTTCCATCCTAGAGAAAGTGGGCAGAGTCGGGTCGTGATATCGAGCTGCAAACATTCCGTAAGCAATAGTTTGAGAGTAAATATCAGCAAAAGATTTGTTGTCTATATCGTGAATTAGCATTTGTTGAAACGACAACATTTGCGATTTGATACTAGAACGAATGCCTTGTTGGTCGTCATAGTCCAATGACTTTTCGATAACATCTGCCATTAATTTGGTTTTCCCGCCATCATTTGTGCCAATTTGGTAGGCGATTTAATGGTTTGCGATACGGTTTGAGCAAAGTTTTTTATCAGCAAAACAAACTGCTCAAAGTTTTCGGGAATCGGAACAATCTCTGTTTTTAATTCCCCTCCTTTGGAGGGGTGACCATCGGGCGGGGTGGTTTTTTCTACTCGTGTAATGGCTATTTTAGTTACAAACTCGCCACCTTTGTAAAAATGAAAATCCATATAATCGGTAAAAATCAAATTGGTTAAACCTGATTTGTAGCGGTCGAATTGTTCTTTGAGTTTTTTGTCTTTTAAATCGACTCCAATATCTTTAGCCTCGATATAACCAATGGGAACATCTTTGCGAGTTAGCACATAATCAGGTGCGCCACAATCTACTCTTGCGGGTTCGTTAGTGACCAAAATATCCGGTAAAATGGCCATTATCAGGTTTTGCAAATCACCACGGTAGGAGTGCTCTCTTGCGTTGCCAGTAAGGTAAAGCGTGTTTATTTTGGTAAGATAGTGTTGGATTGTCATTGTATTCTTTTTTGAGATTTTAAAAGTAGTAATTATATTCCAAAATATAGAAAACGTTCGATAATGAATCTAAATCTTTTCAAAAATAGCTTACTTTTGTACAAAACAATTCCCTTTTGAAAACCCAAGTATTTCTGATTACACCTCCCTTTACGCAACTGAATACACCTTATCCAGCAACGGCGTATATCAAAGGGTTTTTGAATACCAAAAACATTCCCGCGACTCAGGCCGATTTAGGAATTGAAGTGATTTTGAAATTGTTTTCAAAGGACGGATTACAGCAGCTTTTTGCAACTCATAACCCACAACCCATAACCCATAACTGTAAAAGAATCCTCGCGCTACAAGACGAATACATCAAAACCATAGATTCGGTTATTGCTTTTCTGCAAGGAAAGAATCCAACATTAGCACTCCAAATT
>JACMOK010000105.1 GCA_014378065.1 Flavobacterium sp. | reverse complement strand
CCACTTGTTCATTGGCTTCTAGTGAACCCGAAAGTGAAAGATTATTATCGAAAGTTTGCGTTTTAACAACGATTCCGTTCAAGGTCATCGTTTTGTTTTTTCCACTTTTGTCTTTGGAATCTTCGTTTTTGTTTTTGTTTGCGGTAATTCTATAGGCTATAAAAGCCCCGAAACTCACAATTAATAAGGTATAAATAATGTGTTTAAATTTCATAGTTATTAAAAAAAAATTAGATTAGAACACTCCTGTTACAGTAAAAAAACAAAATTAAGGTTTTAGGATTTGTAATAAAGGGGTTTTGCCAATTATTTAACAACTTATAAACTATTAATACTATTCAAAAAATAAATTTTCCATAAGAATATGAAGACAAAAAATGGTTTGATTTTTTCTTATGTAATTTTTTTCTTTTTTTCTAGCTTGTCGGCAGATGGTTCATTGTTTTAATAAAGTAAATCAGTTTGATCAGCGTATTACTCAATAAACTTTAACTTATATAATTCCAAATACTTTTCTTTTTAGTCAATTCAATATAAGTGGCTCTCAAAACTGCATTTTCCGGTTTTTGCATTGGGGCATCGTCTTTTAGAATTTTTAAAGCAAAATTTCGCGCCAATATCAAAATGTCTCTATCTCGAACGATATCGGCAATTTGAAGATTTAAAACGCCGCTTTGCTGGGTTCCCATCAAATCGCCTGGACCACGGAGTTTGAGGTCAACTTCTGCAATTTCGAAACCGTCATTCGTTTGTACCATTGTTTGCATTCGGGTTTTGCTGTCAGCACTTAATTTGTGGCTTGTCATCAAGATACAATAACTTTGTTCGGCGCCACGACCGACACGACCGCGAAGTTGGTGGAGTTGCGAGAGTCCAAAACGTTCCGCACTTTCGATAATCATAACGCTGGCATTCGGAATATTGACGCCCACTTCAATCACGGTTGTGGCTACCATAATATTGGTTTTTCCTTCGGCAAAGCGTTTCATTTCAACATCTTTATCTGCAGGTTTCATCTTTCCGTGAAGGATGGAAATGGAATAATCTGGCAACGGAAAATCACGAGAAATACTTTCGTAACCGTCCATTAAATCTTTGAAATCCATTGTTTTCGATTCTTCAATTAACGGATAGACGATATAAATTTGGCGACCCAAAGCAATTTCATCTCGAATAAATTTCCAAACCTTCAATCGGTTGCTGTCAAAGCGATGAACGGTTTGAATGGGTTTTCGTCCGGGAGGCAATTCGTCAATTACGGAAATATCTAAATCGCCGTACAAACTCATCGCCAAAGTTCGTGGAATAGGAGTTGCAGTCATCACCAAAACGTGTGGCGGCACTATTTCCCAGCCTTCGGAAGGGTTAGGAGAGGATTTTCTCCATAATTTGGAACGTTGTTCTACTCCAAAACGATGTTGTTCGTCAATCACCGCCAAGCCCAAATTTTGAAATTTCACCTTATCTTCTAATAAAGCGTGTGTGCCAATAAGAATGTGCAGACTCCCATTTTCAAGTTCCTCGTGAATGACTCTTCTAGCTGCAGTTTTGGTTGAACCAGTTAGTATTTTTATATTGATATTCAGTTCTTTGGACAATTCAGTTAAGCCATTAAAATGTTGGTTTGCCAAGATTTCTGTTGGTGCCATTAAGCAGGACTGAAAACCATTATCCAAGGCAATCAGCATACTCATCAACGCCACTATTGTTTTTCCAGAACCTACATCTCCTTGCAGCAAACGGTTCATTTGGGCATTGCTTCCCATATCGATTCGGATTTCCTTCATGACTCTTTTTTGCGCATTTGTCAGTTCAAAAGGCAAATGATTTTGATAAAAATCATTG
>JACMOK010000104.1 GCA_014378065.1 Flavobacterium sp. | reverse complement strand
CACATCGTAACCAAGGCATATTTTTTTCCGGTCAGTTGGAGTTCCAACGCCGCCGAATATGCAATTCTCGCTCCAGTAACTCCGAGCGGATGACCTAACGCTATGGCGCCCCCATTCGGGTTGATTCGAGGGTCGTTGTCATGTAAACCCCATGCCCGAATACAGGCCAAACTTTGAACCGCGAATGCTTCATTGAGTTCGATGAGATCCATATCTGCTAACGTTAAACCGGCTTTCACTAGGGCCTTATTGGTGGCTTCAACGGGTCCGATTCCCATAATGTTAGGGGCAACTCCCACGACTGCAGAACTTACTATTCTTGCCAACGGTTTGAGGCTGTATTTCTTTACCGCTGCTTCCGAAGCTATAATAGTTGCCGCGGCGCCATCATTCAAACCCGATGAATTTCCTGCCGTTACGCTCCCGTCTTTCCTGAATGCCGCTCTCAGTTTATATAAACCTTCTATGGTTGTATTGGGTTTTATAAATTCGTCTTTAGAAAAATAAATAGCTTCTCCTTTTCGCTGTGGAATTGCTACGGCTACAATTTCTTTCGCCAAACGTCCTGATTCTTGGGCTTTCGCCGCTTTCATCTGACTGTTCATCGCAAAGACATCTTGATCGACTCTTGAAATTTTATATTTTTCTGCCAGATTCTCAGCCGTTTCGCCCATCGCATCGGTGCCGTACTGCTCATGCATTTTCGGATTGATAAAACGCCAACCGAAACTACTGTCATACATTTTACTGTCAGTGCCAAAGGCAGCACTCGCTTTAGAAATCACTAAGGGTCCGCGGGTCATGTTTTCAATACCGCCAGCAATAAAAAGATGCCCGTCGCCAGCTTTAATGGCACGGTTTGCGTGAATAATAGCAGACAAACCAGAACTGCACAAGCGGTTGACGGTTTCTCCCGGAACGGTTTGAGGTAATCCTGCCAGCAACAGCGACATTCGGGCCACATTGCGGTTGTCTTCCCCAGCCTGATTGGCGCAGCCCATGATGACATCATCGTAGGCTTCTTTCGGAATATTTGGATTGTTTTCGACCACGGATTTGATTACCAAAGCACCCAAATCATCGGCACGCACTGTTGCTAAAGTTCCTTGATAGTTACCAATTGGAGTTCTTACTCCGTCTATAATGTATGCTTCCATATTGACAATGCTGTTTTAGGTTTTCACCCTATTTTATTAGAAGGAGCGCCGGCATTATTCTTCCCAATCTTTGCTGGTTCTGTAGGCGACCCCTTTAAACAAAGCCACTAACGTGTTTTCTCTTTTAATTTCAATAATATAAAAACCAACTTTATTTTTTAAACTTTCCAAACTACAAGTTGCAATAATGTAATCACCTTCGGCTAAAGCTTGGATATGATTGATCGAAGTGTCGATTGAAACAGCATATTTTCCGTTGGTATTCACCGAAAATCCAAAAGAGGTATCTGCTAAGGAGTAAGTAATTCCGCCGTGGGCTTTTCCCATGCTGTTGAGCATTTCCTTGCGGACGATCATGCCGACCTTGCAGCTTCCAATTTCACATTCAAGAATCTCGATTCCCAACCATTGGCTGAATGGGTCAAGCGAAAGCATTTTATAAGGTATGGCAGTTCCCTTCATTAAAAAAATGTTTTATTTTCCCTATTCATTTTTCGCAGCAACACACTGCAACGGTAACGATCTTCATGGTATTCGTCATACAATTCGTCTAGTTTCGCTACGCACCAGCTAATTCCTTTTTCATCTGCCCAAGCCAATAATCCCTTTGGGTAATTGACGCCTTTGGTCATTGCATTGTCAATATCTGTTGCAGAAGCGATATTTAAAAATAAAGCTTCTGCCGCCTCATTAATTAACATCACGAGTATCCTGTCGCAGATATTTTGGGATACTGCCGGGTTTTCATTTGTTAATTGTAAGGTGTTTTCATGGTAATTATAAAAACCCCTACCCGATTTTTTTCCCAAAAAACCCGCTTCGGTCATTCGCTTCTGCGTTAAAGAGGGTTTGTATCTCGGATCGAAATAGAACCCCGTAAAAACGGTTTCGGTGACGGTATAATTGACATCATTTCCAATAAAATCCATTAGTTCAAAAGGACCCATTCTAAAACCGCCTAGTGTTTTCATGCTCGAGTCGATGGTGGGGATATCTGCGACACCTTCCTCGTAAAGGCGCAGGGCTTCGCTGTAGAAAGGTCTTGCGACGCGATTGACTATAAAGCCAGGCGTGTCTTTAGCTACCGCCACTGTTTTTTTCCAGCCTGTGACGATTGTGATGGTTTGTGCTAGGGTTGTAGCATTGGTTTGAATGGCCGGAATCACTTCTACCAATTGCATTAATGGCGCGGGATTGAAAAAGTGTATTCCGATAACACGCTCTGATTTTTGGCAAGAAGCGGCAATGGAGGTAATCGATAAAGACGAAGTGTTGGAGGCTAAAATTGTATCATCCGAAACCAATTGTTCAATTTCTGAAAATAGCTTTGCTTTGATCTCGAGGTTTTCAAGAATAGCTTCAATCACCAAATCGGCATCGGACAATTCACTCATCAGATCAACATAGTGAATGTTGTGGAGAATCCGATCTTTCTCTGCAGCATCAATTTTTCCTTTTTCCAGCAATATTACCATCGTTTTCTCGAGTGCTGCTTTGCTTTTGCTTAAAGCTTCCTTACTGCTGTCATAAATTTTAACGATACAACCAGCTGTTGCCGCTACTTGTGCGATACCACTCCCCATTGTGCCAGAACCAATTACGGATACATTCATTTTGTTGCGGTATTTTTAGGCTTGAAAACCCAAAATTTTATTTATTAGTTTCCCTTAAATTCAGGTATTCTTTTCTCCATAAACGCATTGACTCCTTCTTGATAATCGTTAGAAGAACTAGCATCAATCTGCAAATCTGATTCCATCGCAAGTTGCTCCTGCAGATTATTACTCATGGAGCGGTTCAATAATTTTTTAGTCAACGCCAGGGCATGAGTCGGCATTTTGGATAAAGTTACCGCCATTTTAAGCACTTCTTCTTCAAAAAAAGCGACGGGATAAAATTTGTATATCATTCCGATGTTAAATGCCTCTACAGCAGAAACCTTATCGCCAAGCATCATCAATGCGGAGGCTTTCTGAAAACCAATTAATCTCGGTAAGAAAAAGGTTCCTGCACTATCGGGAATTAATCCAATTTTACTAAAAGCCTGAATAAACGAGGCAACTTCAGAAGCCACGACAATATCACAAGCCAAGGCTATGTTGGCTCCTGCCCCAGCAGCAACGCCATTTACGGCAGCCACAATGGGTTTTTCAATGGTTCTTATTCTTTCTATAATTGGGTTGTAATGTTCTTCGAGGATTTTTCTAAAACCTGGATTGAGTTCTGGCGTGGTAACTTCTTTAAGATCTTGTCCTGCACAAAATGCTTTCCCACTTCCCGTAATTACTATAGCTCGTACAGCATCATTACCAGCGCAAGAATCTAAAGTTTCCTGCAACAGCAATGCCATTTCGCGGTTAAAACTATTGAAAACCTCAGGACGGTTTAACGTGATAAACGCAATATTGTTCTCTATTTTTAAAAGGATAGTACTCATCTTTTAATTTATTTTAAGCATTTGAAATAATCAAAAGGTTCCAAGCAATCTTCGCACTGAAAAAAAGCTTTGCAAGCGGTAGATCCGAACTGACTGATCATTTTCGTGTTAAACGAGCAACATTGTGGACATTTGACAAGCTTTTTATTACCCAACAAAGCTTCTTTGTCTGCTTCGGGTTCTAACGGAGCTGCAATCCCATATTTTTCCAACGCGAGCCTTCCTTTTTGTGTTATCCAATCGGTAGTCCAGGCTGGAGAAAGCACAAGATTGATTTTAGATTCAAAACCCGCACTGTTGAGGGCTTTTTTTATATCATCGCCAATAACATCCATGGCGGGACAACCGCTGTAGGTAGGCGTAATGGTCACCTCGACAACGTCATCAATTATTTTGACGCCGCGAACCACGCCCATTTCCATAATGGAAAGCACCGGAATCTCGGGATCGGAAACCGTTTCGAGCAGGTCGAAAATAATTTGCTCTGTATTTGGTTTTGTTGTTGTCATTTTACCAATTCATATTGGGATAAGAACGTTGCATATATTGTAAATCGGCCAACAGATAGCCCATGTGTTCACTGTGAATCCCTTGCTTTCCTCCTTTTTGAAAATACTTTAAATCGGGAATTTGCAAGGTGGCTTCGGTTAAAATCTCTCCGATATTTTTATAAAACAGGACCTTGAATTGGGTCACATCTACACCAATATTTTGAGCTACCATTTCTTGGTCGGCTGCTGTTTGGTGAAACAATTCATCGGTAAATGTCCATAAATCATTAATGGCTCCTTGCATTTTTTCATGGCTTTCAACAGATCCATCTCCCAAACGCTTGATCCAGTCGGAGGAAAAGCGAACATGGTAACGCACTTCTTTAATACTTTTGTGAGCAATTGCAGCTAAGGTTTCGTCTGGACTGTTTTGCAATGCTTCCAAAAGCAAAAGATGGAACATATCATACAGGAATTGTCTGGTGATAGAGTAGGCAAAATTGATATTGGGTTGTTCGACGAGCAGTACATTTCTATATTCTCTTTCATTTCGTAAAAATGCAATCGAATCTTCAGTCGCATTATCTCCTAAAATTTTTGCAGCATATTGGTAATAGCTTCGGGTTTGTCCGAGTAAATCCAGCGCGATATTGGTCATCGCTATATCGGTTTCCAAACTTGGTCCGTGGCCACAAAGTTCTCCCAAACGTTGTCCTAAAATCAGGGCATTATCGGCAATTCCGTAAATATATTGCACTAAATTGTTTTGCATTTTAACTATTATTTTAAACCCATCCGATAGCGATTGCTTTTGAATATAACCTTCGGCATCTCTGCGATTCGTTTTACAATTACATGTGTTTCAATTCTTCCGGCAATTCATAGAAAGTTGGATGTCTGTAGGCTTTGTCTTTTGCAGGATCAAAAAGTTCGGCACTGTCATCTGGATTGGAAGCCATGATTTGATTAGATGGCACGACCCAAATACTCACTCCTTCACTTCTTCGGGTGTAAACATCGCGGGCATTTTCTAAAGCCATGGTCGCATCACTTGCATGCAAACTGCCGCAATGCCGGTGTTCCAATCCATTTTTGCTTCTGACGAAGACTTCCCAAAGTGGCCAGTTTTTCATTTTTAAAAGATATTGGGTTTCAGATTAGCTTTTACTGCTGCAATCTTAAACCGGATTATACTGCTTGCTGCAAATTTTTAGCTTCTTGTTTTTCGGCATAACTCATGGCCGCATCGCGCACCCATTTTCCGTTTTCCCATGCATTGACTCTGGAGGCAATTCTTTCCTTGTTGCAAGGGCCGTGACCTTTGACCACTTGCCAAAATTCATCCCAATCTAAGGCACCGAAATCATACCGCTTGGTTTCTTCATTCCATTTTAATTCCGGATCGGGAATAGTTAACCCAATGAGATTGGCTTGCGGCACCGTTTGATCTACAAATTGTTGTCGCAGTTCATCGTTGGTTTTTCTTTTCAGCTTCCATTTCATGGACTGTTCGGTATGCACCGATTCGGCATCTGTTGGACCCAACATCATCAACGAAGGCCACCACCAACGATTGAGTGCATCTTGTGCCATCGCTTTTTGTTCAGGGGCACCATTGGCGAGGGTCATCATGATTTCAAAACCTTGCCGTTGGTGGAAACTTTCTTCCTTACAAACGCGAACCATAGCACGCGCGTATGGCCCAAAAGACGTGGTCGTCAATGGCACTTGGTTAATAATGGCCGCACCATCAACAAGCCATCCAATCGCACCCATATCGGCCCAAGTTACAGTAGGATAGTTAAATATACTCGAATATTTGGCTTCACCAGAATGCAATTGCTCGTACAATTCCTCTCGAGAAACACCTAAGGTTTCACAGGCGCTGTAGAGATATAGACCGTGGCCTGCTTCATCTTGCACTTTGGCTAACAAGGCTACTTTTCTGCGTAAAGACGGCGCACGCGTGATCCAATTTCCTTCGGGCAACATGCCTACAATTTCGGAGTGCGCGTGCTGGGAAATCTGACGGATGTGGGTTTTGCGGTATTTTTCGGGCATCCAATCTTTGGGTTCAATCTTTTCATCGTTGGCGATGCGTTGGTCGAATAATGCTTCTAAATTTTTAACTTCTTTTTCTGACATCATTTTAGTATTTATAATGATTAAAAAAACAATCTTTTTTTACACTCCAAAATCGACGACTACAATTTCTGAAGTGGGCACCGCTTGGCAACTTAACACCAATCCTTTGGCCACTTCATTTTCATCGAGGGCATAATTGACTTTCATTTCTACTGATCCTTCAATAATTTTGCATTTACAGGTGCTGCAGACTCCGCCTTTACAGGCGAACGGTAAGTCTGCTCCCGCGGCCAAGGCGCCATCGAGAATGTTGTCAAAATCATCGTCCATAATGAAATGGAATTCTTTACCTCCATCAATAATGGTCACTTGGGTGCCTTCTACTTTATGCTCTAAAACCTGATTAACTTGTTGTTGCGCCGTTTCAGAATTTCGGGTTGTGAAGAGTTCAAAATGTATTTTTTCTTTTGATAATCCTGCGGCAACCAATTCGTCGCGAAGCAGAAAAATCATTTCTTCGGGTCCGCAAATAAAACATTCGTCAACCGCTGGAATATCAATGATTTTTTCAGTCAGGATCTGCAATTTTTCTTTTGTAAATCGGCCATTAAGCAATTCTACACTACGGTGTTCTTTGGTCAGAAAGTGAAAGATTTCGAACCTACCGAAATACCTGTTTTTGAGCAACTCTATTTCCTCTTTGAAGATAATTGATTTGACGCTTCGGTTAAGATAAAATAATTTGAAAGTGCTGTCTGGTTCCAGCATCAAATGTGTTTTAATAATGGAAAGTATCGGCGTGATACCACTGCCAGCCGCAAAAAAGATATAATTTTTAGCGTTTTTACTATTGGCGTCTTTAAAAAATTTTCCGCTAGGCGCCATCATTTCAAGCGCGTCTCCCTTTTTTATCTTGTCGTTGATGTAAGTAGAAAACAAACCGCCATTAATTTTTTTGACCGCCACTTGCCACTTGTTTTCTATGGGATTCGAACACAAAGAGTAAGATCGGCGCGTTTCCTGACCGTCAATCATTGCCTTAAGTGTGAGATGTTGCCCTGGGCGGTACTGGAATTCGGCTTGCAACATTTCGGGAATATCAAATGAAACTACGGAGCAGTCCTTGGTTTCTTTATAAATATCGCCCACTTTGATGCTGTGAAATTTTACCATCGCTCTGTTGATTTACAAGACTAACGGTTGTTAGTTTTATATGCAAATTTAAACATTATTTTGCAATTGCAACGAAAACGTTTGAAAAATTGCAAAGTGCTCGAAACAAGCGGATTGTTGTGTAGCCCCGATTGAAGCAAGTATCCTTTTGTGACGCCTTTTGGCGCAAAAGATACTGTGAAAAGCGGGAAATGGCTCCTGAAAAATCAGACCATTCCCTGCAGCAAGACTTGGGTCATATCGGATTTTATTGTGGCGGCTTGTAAGCTTTTTTTCTTTCCATACCAAAGATAAAGCGTTCGCAGCGTGGAGAGGGTTGAGAAAATAATGACTTCGATATTTAGGTTTTTGATCTCGCCGTCTGCGATTCCTTTTGCAATAATGGTGCGGAAATTTTCTTCGTATTGCTCCCGCATTTTTATGAAATAAGCCAACTCGGCTTCGGCCAAATGCATCCAATCGTTATTGAGGCAGGCGAGCGCATCTGAATTGCGCAAGGTGATGTCGATATGCAACTGGATTACTTTTTCGATTTTTTGTATTGCGTTTTCTTCAGCATTGACGATTTGCAGCATGGTGTTGGTAAACTCCTCTGCTATTTCGATCACGATCAAAATAAGGATTTCCTGTTTGGATTTGATGTGGTTGTATAAACTAGCGGCCTTAATATCCATAGCTTGAGCGATGTCGCGCATCGTCACGGCGCTGTAACCTTTTTCTTTGAAAAGTCTGGCGGCCATGGTGACGATTTCGGTTTTACGGTCGGTGGGTTTCAAAAAATTATAATTTGGGATTAAAATCGCGTTCGCTCTGGATTGTCTTTCCTTCGTATTGTAAGGTCCAACCCATAGCATTGGTTAGTATCAAAATTTTGGACAGTTCGCTAATGAGTCGGTTTTGGGCATTGGACTTTAAACTCGACTGTTGCATTTTTTTGGCTAAATTGATTTTGACCGATTGGTTTATTTTGTTGTAATCATCGCCTGTAAAGGGATTAAGTCGACTTTGATCGACGTCGTAAAACTGGATGTCGGGACTGATTTTTATCTCTTCTTGGGGAATATTAAGAATGCTTATAATTTTCTTTTTCTCGTTGATGTCATATTTGATTTGCCTCAAATCGTAAGATACGCTGACCTCTGCATTAACAATAAGCAAGGCTTTTTTCTTAAACGAAACAATGCCTCCAAAATAATTATCCTGATCTTTATAAGTAAGCACCTGCGAAAAATGGCCTTCGGTAACAACGAGTTTCCCCACATTGACGATCTGTTGCTGGAGGAGATTGGTGTTGTAGGCTAGGCTGGAAGTATCGCCTTTTTTAAATTCGCAAAAACGGAACAGCAACACGATAACAAGAATACTTCCTGCAACAACAACGATTCTTTTTAGCATGCTTATTTTTTTATAAAATTAGAAAAAATAATGGCACCGACCGTGGCAATCAAATGATGTTATTGCTTTTGGCCTTTTGGATGGCTTCTAGTTTGTTGTGGACCTGTAGTTTGGCATAGATGTTTTCGATGTGTTTTCGAACCGTTCCAGACGAAAGAAATAAATTGTCAGCAATAAGATCATATTTTAATCCTTTGCTCAACTGCTCTAATACTTCGATTTCGCGAGGCGTCAGTTTAATGTCTTCTTGTTCGGCAGGGATATCAGGCACAATCGGATTGCGAAATAACCTCAGCGTTTTCAAGGCAATCGAAGGCGTCATGGTTGCCCCACCGTTTAAGGTATCTAAAATTCCCTGTTGCAAATCTTTGGGGTTAACTTCTTTGAGCAGATAGCCATCGGCTCCGGCCTTAATCGATTTAAAAATATTTTCATCATTGTCAAAAACGGTCAGCATGATGATTTTGATTTGCGGGTATTTTTGTTTGATGCAAGCAGTTGCTTCAATGCCGTTCATTTTGGGCATTTCAATATCCATCAGAATTAAATCGATATTGTGATTTTTTTCTAACTTCTCCAATAAATCAATTCCGTTGATGGCGGTAAATTTTACTGAAAAATCATCAAAAAAAGATAGTTTTTCTGTTGCGGTTTTGAGCAAAAAAGAATTGTCATCGGCAATTACTATTTTTATCATGGTGTTTTTTAATTGAGTAGTATGGTTATGACTGTTCCCTTTGCGTTTTCAGATACCAAGTTGAAAGTTCCTCCAATATCCTCTATTCTTTTTTCCATATTGAGTAAGCCGTTGCCTTTTTCGATGGTCGCAGTGTCAAAACCGCTTCCGTTGTCGGCAATGTGAATGATGGTTTTGCCTCCGCTTTTTTTAACATCGATGTTAATTTGAGAAGCCGCTGCATACTTGATGGCGTTGTTGACCGCTTCCTGAATGGTTCTGTAAATGTTCATACCCGCAATTGAAGAAAGTTTGGTGTGGTTAAGACTGTCATCGATCGTAAAGTTAAAATCAATTGCAGTGGTGGCATCTTTGGCTTTTTCTAAAAAGTTCAGAATCCTAGAACGCAAATCTTCAAAAAGAACTTCATCGTTGTTCATGGCCCAAATTGTATCTCGAAGTTCTACAATAGTGTGTTTGGTAAAGGTGCTGATGCTTTGCAACTTATTGTCGAGTTTGGGATTTTGAATGTCAAATGCATATTTGATGTTGTCGACAGATGAAATAATGAAGGTAAGCTGTGCGCCAATATTATCATGCAAATCGCGAGAAATGCTGAGGCGCTGTTCTTGTAACTGGTTTTGGGTTTCGATTTGCGCGATGGCCGATTTAAGTTGAAATTCTTGTTCCTGCTGGGTGTTTTTTAGTTTTTGTTGACGGTAGATTAACAGTCCGATTAAAGCGATGAACAAAGCCAAAGTAGAAACAGCGAGCAAGAGCATGTTTTTTTGTTTGGCTTCAACTTCTTTCTGCAGCAAACGTTTTTCTTTATTGGCCGTTTGGTATTTTGCTTCGAGTTCGTTGGTTTGTTTTAGCACCGATGTTTGTAGCAACTGTTCTTTTAATTCTGAATATTTCTCGGAATAAAAGGTAACGCTATCGGGTAGATTCAGATTGGCATATACCGGAACCAATTGCCGGTAGGTCAGCAATAAATTTTCATTGGAATTCTTTGCTTCGAATACTTTTTTTATTTTTAACAGTAACTGCTGTGCTGCTTTGTATTGCTTTGCCTTGGTAAGTTCCATGGCCACATTCAATTGCAAGCTCGCTTTATCCAAATCAGAATTAAGCTCGTCGCGCACCTGGCTTGATTTATTATAAAGAGACAAGGCATCTTTTGATTTGTTTTGAGCAGTCTTAATCACCCCGATGTTATTGTACACACTAGCCGTGGCAGCTTTGTCACCGGTTTTAATACAAGCTTTCAAACTTTTATTATAAAATTGAAGCGCCTGCACGGTATCTTTCATTTCAAGGTAAACATTACCTATATTCAAACACGAAATACAAAGTTTATTAGTGAGATGGTTCTTTTCTTCATAAGCAATGGCCTCGCCAATATATCGTATGGCTTTCGGGTAATTTTTCAACTCTCTAAAGATATATCCTACATTGACTTTCGTCGTGTTGACGATGGGATCATTGTGAACACTTTCAAAATAATTTATGGCTTCAAGATAGGCTTGCATCGCCAGTTTGTATTGCTGTTGCGTAGTATAAATGCTAGCGAGATTGATATTAATCTTCGCCACTCCATTGAAATCTTTCCTTGCTTTTCGTATTTTGTAGGCAGTTTGATAGTGGTTTTTAGAATTCTGAAAATCGCCTTTGCGAAAATAAACCGCGCCCACGTCACTGTATACCTGTGCCAATAAAACAGAATCTCCAAGTTTTTTAGATTCGAGAATGGCTTTCCCACCATATTGTAAGGCCGAATCAATAGCCACATTCGAATAATACCAAGTGAGGTCAGAATAGATTCCCGCAGTTTTTTTTGCGTCGGGCTTTTTCTTCAATTCTGATTTTAAACTGTCTATAATCTGTGCTGAATCCTGAGCTCGCGCATAAAAAGTGAATAGAAATAAGGCCAAGACTAATGTAATTTTTCTCATGGGTCGGATAATGCTCTTTTAATAGTGCTTGTTTAAAAAATTTTGATCTTTCGGATGTGGTAAATAAAAAACCAAATTAACAATTTGATCTGATTCTTTATTTTTTTAGACCATTATTTTTAGATAAGATATCAAACAGTTCATACGTTAGTCCGTAAATCGCATCGCTTAAGGTGGCATTACTCATTTTTAACTTTTTATCCAAGTCTTCCGACAGCTGAATTTGATTGTTTTGACCCAATTGCTTTTGCCGGATCGCGACAATGATATTTTGCAGGGCTTCAAGTTTACCAGCGAAGTCCTTTTTTTCTTTATAGAAAGCGATATTCAAATACACTACCACCAGCAATAATAGTGCAATGATGATAATCAGGACAATGACCATAATGGTATAATTTAGTAATAGCATGTTACAAATTTCCTTCATTTTACTAAAACAAAAAATACGGTAAACACCGTATTTTTAATTTTGATCGTTTAAGTAGAAGCTAGTTTACAATCAATTTTTTTGTAAACGTATCTCCTTCTTTTTCAATTTTTAATAAGTACATGCCTGCATTCAGGTTTTGGTTTGTTGTCAAAACATCCAACGTGAAATGCTTGACTTCTTGTCCGAGAATATCATATACATTTACTTTTGAACCTATTAAATTTTCATCGATGTTGATATTGAAATCGCCAGTCGTTGGGTTTGGGTATACCGCAATTGCATTTTTAAAATCAAAAGTATCGGTTGAGAGTGCCGGCTGTGTAAATGAGGCGAGAAATCCTCCTGTATTTACAAGCGTTGTTGCCCTGTTGAATCCTGCATTTGTTGTTCCAGAAACTGTCACTTTACCAAGCGCACTTACGCCAATTGAATAGCAATATTCAAGTCCAGAACCACCAATTTTACTTGCCCAAACAAAATTACCGTTGGTATCTAGTTTAGAAATGTAGCCATCATAACTTCCAGCCGATGTCAGACTATAGATTCCAGCACTCGGATCAAAATCTACAGGACCGTTATTGCCAAAAGATCCGGTTGTATAAATTCCTCCCGACGCATCTATGGCTAATCCTGCACTATAATTGGCCGAACTGCCAGGTGTAACAATTGTTCTTGCTGTACTTCTTGCCCAAATAAAACCAGCGTTATCGTTTATTTTCAACACAAATGATCCGGTATCTGATGGCAAGAAATAGGTTCCTGGCCCAAAATCAAAGTCTCTAGCGGTTGAATTTACACTAAAAGAGTCTCCGGTAACTACAATATTATTTGAGGCATCAACCGCAATTGAAGGAAGGAATTGCTCGTTATGTTGTCCTAATATATCGTAAGCCCAAACATAATTGCCGTTAGCATCCAATTTGGAAATGTACTGCACTCCGTTGATATTGGGATTAATGTTCAAATTATGTACTGCAAGACCCGGATCAGCATCAATAGAATAAGTGTAGTAACCGGTTGAGTATACGTTACCCGACAAATCCACATCTATTGAATAACCTTTGTCTAGCTTGTTATCTGATGATCCGCTAGAATTTTGTAATGCTTTTACCCAAACCAAATTTCCCTGACTATTTAATTTTAAAATAAATATTTCGGTACTGATATATGTTGCCAATGATGTTAAATTAGTGACCCCTGCACCACTGGGATCAAAGTCTACAGTCCCATTGAAGCCACCCGTGGCATAAACATTTCCTGACAAGTCTACTTTTAATGCAAACATTTTATCCAAATCATATTGGGTGTTTACTGGATTATTGAATTGTGAGTTCCAAATTAAATTTCCATTTGTATCCAATTTTAAAATATACATCACATAATGTCCGGATGGGTTTGAAACATTAGTAACGGCCGTTCCGGGATCGAAATCAATAGTTGCAGAAGGAATAACTTCATTGCTGCTTCCAGAGACATAGATATTATCAGCAGAATCAATTGCTATTGAGGTTGCAGTTGTTATAGCCAGTGTTGTGCCGCCACCGATTTGTTTTGCCCAAACAAAATTTCCGGCAGCATTTACTTTAACCATATACATATTTAAAGAAAAACTACTCATTGTAAACACCCCAGCACTTGAATCAAAATCAACTGGTCCGTTTCCTCCATTGTACGTGCCTATTGTATACACGTTTCCTTGAGAGTCTGTTGCGATAGTATGGTTATTGTAATTTGCTAATGGCGGCAAATCGGATGTCCAATCCTGAATTGCTTGCGCCTTGATTAATGTACAGATAAATAAGCATCCCGATAATAGTAATAATTTTTTCATGATAACAAATTTTATTTTTTCAAAGTTCATTTATTCTTAACCAACAAAAAATACGGCATACACCGTATTTTGAGCAGATAAGCTAGTCGATAAAAGATTTCTTTCTGAGTTTGAATCTTTAAGCGTTTGCTTTAGTTTTGAAATATTGCGTTGAATGAACCTTCCGTAATGGTTTTGCTCGCACTGCAATTTTCTGCATCCTTTCCAACAAACGAGAAGGTGCCCGTAACATGGGTTTGATCATAAGCGCTAATTGTAACGGTTCCGGCAGCATTATCACACGATCCGGTAGCGTAAGCCATACCGCCCGTTACAGGAGAATAATTTAATACAGAATCAGTTGAATTGTTGATTGTATACGTGCCCGGTGCAGCAATTCCAATCAAAGCCAAGGTTATAGAATTGCCGCTGCTATCACTACCCAAAATGGTAATGGCAGCATCAACTCCTGTACCACTTCTAGAACTCGAAACCACGATTGAAGCATAAGAGACGCCCGCTATTTTACCTTTTACAAAAGAACTTGTTAAGCTCGGCGGATTTGAAGCTGGCGCATCGTCTTTGTTACAAGAAGCCAAAAGAAGTAATGAAGCGGCTACGAAGATTGATTTTCTGATTGTTTTTAATGTTTTCATAATGTTAAATTTGTTTGTTAATATTTATTTCACAAAACTGCAATAATTGCTAGAGGGTTGCAATACGATGAAATACGTATTTTGTCAAAACCTAAAATATTTATAGCAAAAAAAAAGCTGTTGATTATCTCAACAGCTTTTTTTATTGTTCTCTACTAATTGTTGACTTTGATTTTCTCAACTTTTCTACCTTTAAAAGCAAAAATGTATTCTCCGTCTTGGGTTATATCAATCCCGTCTCCGTATTTTGGACTCCCGCCTTTTCCTTTAGATTGCACTGAACCCTTCACATTTCCATTGTTCATATCAATCCCATAGATAATATTTTTACTGTTGCGTTGGTCTCTTAAAAAATAATTGTCTCCAATTTTATAAAAATAGTCTACACCTCTAATTTTCTCTGTAGCGTAAGCCCTTGAACCATCTTTTTTGAAATAAGAAGCCAATCCTTTCTCAGACAAAATCACTACTTTGTCGTTAAAATCAATCACATCTGTTGCTTTTCCTACGCCAGCATCATTGTGTTTAACATCAAACAATTGTTTTCCTGAGGCAATCTCGTAACCATAAAACTCATCGCCGTCGCCCACAAAAACATTTTTATCACCATCTAAAATCAAATCGGTTATTCTTTTATCAAATTTTTCAGAACGCCAAGCGGTTTTTCCTGTTGCATCGTCTAACGATAAAACACTATTCTTTTGTGCTTTGTATTCCCAATAAATGTAAGGCACTAATTGCTTGCTAGAACCACCACCAAAGCCACCAAGTCCCGCCATCGCATTTCCAACCCCGCCCGATACTTGTTCGTAGCGCAATTCCTGCACTTGCACTTTCCCTCCCACTTGCACCATGATGCGATTGCCCGCTTTGTAGATGTTGGGCATAGACAAGGCTCCTGTAATTTTTTCTGAAGTCCATAATAAATTTCCGGAATTTAAATCATGCTTTTCAACATATTTAGTACGGTCTCTTCCGCCCAAGATTACAATGTAAACAGCATCACTGGTAAATAATGGGTCGGCAACTGTTCTGTAAATTTTCTTTCTGCCGCCTTTGTCCATATCTGTTTCATAAATTGATTCCCACAGTTTTTTTCCGTTGTTATAATCAAAGGCCATGATGCCGTTTAGGTAAACAAAAACTTTGTCATTTTTAATCCACAAATCGATGATGGCGCGTCTGGTGACCAATTCTTTTTCGATAAATCCTGTAAAGGTGGCATCCCATAACACTTCGCCATTAGACGCATTGATACGGACCAACTGGTTTTTAAACCCTGCAAACAAAGCCCCTAAAGCAGTAGGCTTGAAGTTGATCATAACTATTTCGTTTTTTGACTGGTTGTAAATGTATTTTCCGACCCCGCCTTTAAATCGATTGGTTTCCCAAATTTTTTCTCCCGTTGATGCTTTTACTAAAATTACTGATGCTTTCTGCGAAATTAAAAAAGCATCCAATTCGCTGATGTATTTCACAGTCTCCAATTCGCCGTCATCCGTTCCTTCTTCGGCTTTCGTGCCCTTTGGGATTAAGTTTTGATATTCCTCCGAATTCCAAAGCTCTTGTCCGGTTTTAAGGTTTAAACAAGCCACCCGATCTTTACCCATGCTTCTTTCATCAAACAGAAATAAATACCCTCCCTCATCTGTAAAAATAGTGTATTGGTATTCTGACTTATTGGTTTTGTTGGTGGTTAATTTTTTATAATCACCATGCCAGATCGATCTTCCCTCACTGTCCACCACAGAAGCAGAATTATCGTCGGTGCCAACAATCAGATTGCCAGTGGCACTCGATAAGGCCAATCTTGTGGCTTTGTTTTCAAATTCAGATTCCCAAACGGTGGCAAAACTTCCTGATTTTTTTCCTGCACCTTTTCCTGTCATTTTTTTAGGCTCTTCTGTCAGCGGTTTTTGGGTTTCGCTATTGGTATTGGCCGGCGCAGCCTCTTCTGTTTTTGGTTTTCCCTTAACTTTATTTAATAATTTTCCGAATTGGGCGCTAGCAGTAAAGCAGCTTAAAATGCAAAACATGCCCGTTAAAGTAATTAGTTTTTTCATGTTAGTTTGAATTTAAAAATTAAAAAGTTGCAGCATAACGAATTTTATACCTTTGCTGTTTTTGTAGTTTGAAATTGAATTTGTGTCCTAAAATGTAATCCGAAATAAAATTGGTAAATAAAGGGTTTTTGATATCGTCGTCTACCTTGAAGAAGGTGGATACTTTTCCGTTTTGAACAATTCCAATATCGATATTCATCGTTCCTGTCGTGGTGTTAAATTTTTTAGCCTTCTTTTTTAAAAATGATTCCGATTTAAAGACGGCATCTATTTCGGTCACGACCTCCTGTTGCACCACTTCCTCGTCAGTTAACACTTTTCTTTGGGAAGCAGCTGGTACTGAAAATAACAAGAAAAGAAGCAAGAAAATCGGATAGCCATAGATCGCTTTCATAATGGTGCAATTTAATAGTAAAAGTTTGGTTCACAAAACTACATCAATCAAGTCGGAATCGCAATACGAAGAAATACGTATTTTAAAATGAAATTCGCGGAAATTGCTGTTGCAGGAGCATGATTTTATGCTGAAGGTTGGCAAGAAATTGCTGGTGGCTTTCTGTGTGTGGGTGAAACGGTCTGTGATGCAATCCCTGCTGAATAACCGCCACTTGTTTCAAGATAAGTTGGCCTTCTTGTGAAACGTATGTTTGAGAAAATTTTTCCCATATATATTCAATTGCCATGGCATTGGGATGCACCATGTCCTGCGCGTAAAAGCGGTAATCTCGCAACTCGTCGATCATGATTTCGTAAGATGGAAAATAGTCGGCCATTGCTGGAAATTGCCTAATCGCTTGGTGCAGGGCACTAATTATGTTCGATTTGCTTTGCTGGTTTTCTGTAAAACCATCCTTGAGATGACGCACCGGAGAAACAGTAAGAACCACATGAACATTGGGATTGACGCCACGAATTGCCGCAAGGGTTTCTTCAATTGCTTGTTG
>JACMOK010000103.1 GCA_014378065.1 Flavobacterium sp. | reverse complement strand
TTAACTAACCTATCTTATTATTTGGGTGTAAATTGATAAACCCGCTCCTGATCGCTTTATCTCAACATTATCAAATTTCATTAATGCCTCCATCTGGAAATAATTAAGGCATTCCTTTACTGTTGTTTTACTGTTAATTCCGGTTAAAACCTCTACGGATGAAGTATTGGATTCTGGCATAATTTTCTTTAATAATTTTTCGACTTCTTCTATGCTTAAATTTTTCATAATTGTTAAATTTTATAAGTTGCTTTTGTATGTGTCTTAAAGGCCGGATTATCCTTTATAAGTGGCTTTTGTATGTTTTTTGAACCTCTTGTTTTTAATGATTAGCTTTTCATAATTCCGAAAAGCCTGATGTTGCCTTGCGGTTAAATCCGCTTTACAAGACCAGTTTCCTAGACTGTCTATATAAATTACGTGGCCGTTTAAATCATAGCTTTCGTGGTCAATTATTGGCGTTATGGTTATTTCTGTTTTCATATTGTTTAAAAGTGGTTCTTATCTTAAATCGTAGCCATAACACATATTCAACGATGTCTTTCCCGTTGAGCACTATTAGCAATATTGCTAATAGTGCCGTTACTGAATTACTCGGATGCATCTTGCTGAGGAATTGACTCGTTGTAAAACTCAAACTTGTATCCTTTGGAAAAATCAACCGCCGACATAGACAATGGTATTGGCGTTTTGTTTTTATTTTCGTCAATTAATGCCGCTTCAACGAACCAAACCGAGCGCACGGGCTTGTAAGATTTACTTATGATATCAACACCGTCGGTAAACTCTTCATCACTGAATTTGGCAGTTAATTTTTGCAGCTCTAAAACTCGACTGCCTTTCAAATTTCCTTTAGCGTCCTTTTTCAAAAGGTTAAAAACCATATCGACCAAGGCAGCAGTTTCCGTGTCTTTTGCAAGTGAGCTGATGTATTTTTCTACTTTAGCAATCCCTGCGTTTACAGTATCGTCCCAACCGTCAGTAATTCGGTAGCCTATTTGCACTTCGCCACCTTCAAAAGAGAAAGTATGAGACATTTGTTTTTCCTTGATGCCATATACTTCCGCTTTTAGTTTCAGGATGTTTTCGAAGTACTGAAAAGCTTCTGTTTTAGCATTAGATAAAGTTTCCGAAGCAAGGCAGAGCTTGAAAATGGCTTTAGGTACCGTTTGCTCCACAAGTTCTTTGTAGGCTTCGCGATCTTCGTCTTTTTTGGCTTCTAATTTTGCCAAAGCTTCTTTTAATTCTTTAGCAGAAAACGCTGCTAATTGTCCGGCATTGGCGATTGAATTTGGTGCTTCGATTGTTGCTGTACTCATAATTATTGCTTCTTTTACTGTTATATTATTGATTTCCATTTATTTTAAAATTGTATCGGAGGAAAATCCACCCCATCCGGTGGCTTCTATTTTCTCGACGGTGAACTTGATTTTTACCTCAATTCCTACCGGTATTTTATACTCCCGTACTTCTTGGCTAAAGGTTTCATTGTTGGCGTGGCTTAATTGTGAAAGCAGTGCGCCACGCTCTTGATTAATACAAATGCGTTCCCCAACTTTAAACACATGAATGCGGCCTTGTTTCTGCAAATCCGAGCAATACACGAGCACGTTGTGTAAATCTTCTAATCGTTGGTATATGTCTTCGTTACTCATAGTCTTCGTATTCTAGTCGTTGTCGTAAATTGCGTAGGTCCGTTTCGATTTCTACTCGGTTGGGATGGTATGGGTGGGATTCAAGAGCGAGTTCTAACTCTTGGATTCTCAATTTAATTTCATTTTCTGTCATGCTAGTTTTGGTTAATAATTGAAAATTCTATCTTATGTCCGGCAACTCTTGTGATTTGGGGTTTCACCTCCCGTTTTTTAGCAGTTTGCAAAAGAGACAGTGGGAATCTGGAAAACAGTTTGCAAATGCATTTTAGATACAGTTTATTCTTATCATCTTCCGAAGCTTCTTTATATTCCAAGAGTAGCATTGAACATTCCTTTTCCTCTTTTCGTAATTCGGTCAAAAACCAATTATTTACGCTTCTATCTGCTAATACTTGCTGAAATTCCCTTGAGGTGATCGTTACACTTTCGCACCAGAACATCCATAAGGCAAACATGAAAGAGTCAACTTCCGGCGCTTGATTAAACAATTGTTCTAAGGTTTCTAATTCTGATTTCTTTGTGATTGTTGTTTTCATTTTGCTGTTGTTTTAAATGATTTCTTTCCAATATCTTGCGGCTCTTTGAGCCCATATAACGTATGGCTCACCGCCACCGTTTAACCTTCCGTCAGGGAATAATTTGAATCCCTCTACCCATAATTTCAAATCAACATCAAACATTATATCATCAGCCAGTGCTCCTTTTGGCAAACTTCCTTTCGCCTGCGATATCCAAATAATCCCTTTTCCTTTTTTAAGCATCAACTCCTTGAGTTGGTAATATTGCGCCTTGGTGATTCTTGTATATTGCACCGAATCGACAAAAAGGAAATCAGGCGATTTTGGTTTACTCATTCTTATTATTAAGTCATCAAATGGTTCTCGATCTAGGAGTATGAATGAGTTACCGCAAGTGTCCATGTGATTCCTTATCAATGCTTTTTGAATCGTTGACGAAAGGCCTTGTTCTAAAGAGTCGTAAGCTACTTTCCCAAAATTGGTCAGGTACTTTGCTAACTTCATGGCTGCCTCTGTTTTTCCATTTGTGGTACCACCCCAAATAATGGCAGAAAAAGCTTTGTCTGGTTTTCCTAGTGTGGCTTCCCATTCGCCTGAGAAGTCTAAAGGATTGAATTTTTTTGAAAGAACGTTTGATACTGAGTAGGCTCTATTTATCTTTTTCGACATGCTTTTTTCGATATTGATAAAATCTGTTTTCTGATATATCCAATTCTTTTAAAATGGCTCTTATTGATTCCTT
>JACMOK010000102.1 GCA_014378065.1 Flavobacterium sp. | reverse complement strand
GGCTACTTTCTTCTGTTTTTCGATAGTGATTTTGTTGATGCCATCAGCAATGGAATATTCCAAATGTTGCACCGAACCAATCACTTTTTGGGTTGTCGAAGCGCCCATTATGTTTTTCAACAAAGGAATATTGACTTCCTTGTTATTGTAAACCGCAATCGCCCAAGGAAAAACCATCGCCTGTGATTGTTTTCCTTTGTCGTCAACGGTTATATTTATTGGCGTAAGGCCTTTTCGATACAACTCTTTAATGTTGTCCATACTTTCGTCTTCGTTTTTCAATGGATCTACGAATTCGAAAATAATATTCTTGTTATAGGCTTGAAATTCCTCGAATAAATCTTGGGTTTCGTTTTGCAAACGCTTGAATTCAGCGGGTAAATCGCCTTGTAAATAGATTTTTACGTACAACGGATTTTGTACTTGTTTGATGATATTCAAGGAAGCGGAAGAAAGCGTGTATCTTTTGTCGTTAGTTAAATCAAAACGGCGGAAAAAATAGCTGCCAATTATTTTCAAAACCAAAAGAACGGCAACGACAATCATCAGGGATTTGATATTGTTTTTATTGGAACTTGTCATTACGATTTAATGGATTTTAGTTTATAAACTGTAAAGGAAAGAAACAAGACCGTAATGCTCACAAAATAAATGACATCGCGAGTATCAATCACGCCACGACTCATACTTTTAAAATGATCTTGCATTCCAAAACCAGAAATTAAATCCTGAAAACTTGGAACAATCATAGCCACACTTTCGAATCCAAAATAAAAGAAGAAACATAAAAATACAGCCACTATAAACGCCACGATTTGATTTTCGGATAGGGTAGAAGTGAAGATTCCAATCGAGGAATAGGCTGCAATCAGGAACAATAATCCAAAATACGAGCCTATTGTGCTGCCCATATCAATATTGCCTTCGGGCGAACCTAAACCAGAAATAACCCAAACATAAATGAATGTTGGAATAATTGCCATCACAATTAACAACGTCGAACCCAGAAATTTTCCGTTTACGATTTGCCAAATACTCAAAGGTTTTGTCAACAACAATTCTAAAGTTCCTTGTTTTTTCTCATCCGAAAAACTGCGCATAGTAACGGCAGGAATCAGGAAAACCAAAATCCACGGTGCCAATGTGAAAAACGGACTCAAATCGGCAAAACCGCTATCCAGAATATTGTATCCTCCTTTAAAAACCCAAAGGAATAATCCGTTCCCAATCAGGAAAACGGCAATCACCAAATACCCAATTGGCGAACCAAAAAAGGATTTTATTTCTCTAAATATTATTGATTTCATTTAAATTTTTTTGTTTTAAAGTTTAGGGGTTTAAAAGTTTAAAGGTTTAACATTGTTCCTGCTACAAAACCATTTTAAACAATGGCGGATTCAAGTCATAAATGCAACTTTTTCATGATTTGTTAATTTATGTAAATATACTTGGTTTGGTGTTTTATATCCAAATCTTTTTCTGTGTCTATCATTTAGTTTATTCGCTACTGCTTGAACCTGCTCTTTTGTAATATATTCAAAGCTTGAACCCTTTGGAAAATATTGTCTAATGAGTCCATTTAAATTTTCATTTGCACCTCTTTCCCAACTGTGGTATGGTCTTGCAAAGTAATAATCGATACCCAATCCTTTTGCAATAGTTTGATGTTGCGAAAATTATTTTCCGTTATCAGATGTAACAGTTTTTAGGATTGGCTTAAATTCGTACAGTATTTTTACAACTTCATTTTGTACAATTTCGGAATCTTTACTATCAATTATAGCAATTTTAACCTTTCCTTTAACCCTGTCATTTGCGGTTATCGAAGCTCCCTTATGATTTTTTCCAATAACTAAATCTATCTCAAAATCACACAATCGTTCTTTTAAATCAAATTCCTTGGGTCGGTTTTCAATACCATTTCGACCAACGATTTGACCTCTTTTATCTTTGCTTGCACCTCGTTTTCTGTATCGTTTACCCTGGGTTCGAAGATGTTTGTATAAATCGCCTCCTTTCTTTTTATCGTCCCAAATGAACTGGTAAATTCGTTCCACAGAAACACACTTTAAACCCTTTAATTTTGACTTACCAACTATTTGTTCTGGACTGTAATCTTCTTTTAAATAGTAAATTACAAAATCTTTAATTGCTTTTGTAAACCTAATTTGTTTAGGCTTTTCTGTATGACGTTGCTTGCATTTACGCTCGGCTAAATCAGTCTTATACGCACTATTACGTTTGTCCGAATTTTTTCTTAAGTCTCTATTAACGAATTATTTGTCTCTACAAATAATCTTGGCAATATCAGTTTGAGAATATTTTTCATTGCGCAATATCTCAATTGTGTATCTTTTTTTGTGTTAAATGACTCATACTTTTGTGAATTTTGGTCGAGGAGCAAGTACGAATATTTTATCCATTTAGCAAAGGGGAAAAGAATTTATTTCTTTTCTCTCTTTCTGAAAAAATAATCAATTCACTTGCAACTCGTTTCTCTAAAGTTGCATTTATGACTTGAAACCGCCATTAAAAAAGAGCGATTAAACAGTAATAAAACGCAAGCACAATTGGCAGAAGAAGCTGGCATAAACCGATGGACAATAAGCCCAATTGAAAATGGTGAAGCCATTACAATGATTTCACTAATTCAAATTATGAGGGCTTTAAATATTTTACATCTATTAGAAATTTTTTCTGTTAAACAAGAAATAAGCCCAATAGAACTAGCAAAGCTGGACCAAAATAAAAGACAATGCGCTAGAAATAATGAAAATAACAATACAAAACAATCCGACTGGTAATGATAACGACAGCTTTTGTAAAAATATGTGGAGAAACTATGGGTGCTGTAGCGTGGAATACTGAAACAGGTTACACAAGTTTTGAATATGATTCTAAGTTTATAAGCACTAAATCCGATTTGGTTCCACTAAAAATGCCAATAGCAAACAGCAACAAACGTATTTTTTCATTTCCAGAACTTAGAGATGTAAAAACATTTAAAGGATTACCCGGTTTATTAGCCGATGTATTGCCGGATGATTATGGAAACCAATTGATCAACAGTTGGCTGGCTCAAAACGGTCGCCCGGAAAACATTATGAATCCTGTTGAAATGCTTTGTTTTATAGGAACACGTGGTATGGGTGCACTGGAATTTGAACCTTCTCAATTCAAGGTCAATAGTAAAGCTTTTGATATAGAAGTGGACAGCTTGGTGACCATCACTCAAAAAATGCTGTACAAAAGAGAAGGATTTGAAGCCAATCTAAACCAAGACGAGCAACAAGCCATGATGGACATCCTTAAAATCGGAACCTCAGCCGGTGGCGCACGACCAAAAGCAATTATTGCCTATAACGAAAAAACGGGACAGGTAAAATCTTGACAAACAAATGCCCCAAAAGGATTTGAGCACTGGTTAATAAAACTCGATACCGTAAGTGATGTGCAATTCTGTGAAAGTACCGGCTACGGCAGAATTGAAATGGCATATTACTTGATGGCGAAAGCAGCTGGGATCGCAATGATGGAATGCCGTTTATACGAAGAAAATGGCAGGGTTCATTTCATGACCAAACGTTTTGACAGAGAAGATGGGGATCAAAAACACCATATTCAAACCTTCTGTGCGATGCAGCACTATGACTTCAACCAAATAACAAGTTTCAGTTACGAACAATTGTTCCAAACCATGCGTTTATTAAAACTGCCTTATCCACAAGCAGAACAGTTATACAGACGAATGGTTTTCAATGTGATAGCACGAAATTGTGACGACCATACAAAGAATTTTGCATTCCGTCTTAAAGAGAATGGCAGTTGGGAACTTTCTCCTGCTTATGATGTTTGTAATGCTTATCGTTCGGGCATTGAATGGGTAAGTCAGCATAACTTGAGTATTAATGGAAAAAGAGGGTATATCACAAAAGAGGATTTGCTTACAGTGGGCAAATCAATGAGCATAAAAAAGGCGAATACAATCATCCAACAAATTGATGCCGCTGTAAAAAAATGGTACGAATTTGCTGAAGCCGCTAAAGTGGATAATTATATGAAAGAGAATATCGGTAAATCACATCTAAGTAACGTACATAAAATAATGTCGTGTTTACTACTAATGCAATCCCTGTAATTACTGGTGATTTTACATTATACAATACGACATTATACAATTCTTATTACTTAATTTTATAAGGAAAGAAAAATGTTTGCAGACAAAGTAATTCAAACACTCGCAGAAAATGATAAAAATATTCTCTTATACTTCGATGCCGATGGTACCAAAAAAGAAGAATTGGCAGCTATTGAAGAAGCAAGTATAAAAGTAATAGAAGTAACTCAAAATTATTTTGAGTTAAAGTATACGCTGGAAATGGAATAGAATGCTGAAAAAGTGCTCCTAATAACACCCCTTTGCAAAACCGGAATAAAAAAAAATAAAAAAATATTATGTATATCCGTAATTACTCATATTTTTGTATATTTATTTGATAAATAAAGTATTGGGTATGAATATTTTTAGTTTTGGAGTCGAATTTAGTAGTGAAGCCGATTGTATCGCGCATTTTAAAGCGGAACGCGATAAAATAGGTTTGAAATGCAAGTGTGAAAAGACAGATTTTTTTTGGATTAAAAGTAGGT
>JACMOK010000101.1 GCA_014378065.1 Flavobacterium sp. | reverse complement strand
GTTTCCAAAGGATCAATTATGGCGTCCGTCCAAAGTCTGGAAGCGGCATAATACGGGGAAGTTTGCTCATCGTAACGTGCTTTTATTTTGTCAAATAACTCCTTTTCTTTTTTTTCGTCCACGATTTCTCCTTTGGCTTTAAGCGAAGAAGCTTCTATTTGTGCCAATACTTTTGCGGCTTGAGTTCCGCCCATAACGGCAAGTTCGGCACTTGGCCAGGCTACTATTAATCTTGGATCGTACGCTTTTCCACACATTGCGTAATTTCCTGCTCCATAAGAATTTCCAATAATTACGGTGAATTTTGGCACTACTGAATTGGAAACCGCATTTACCATTTTAGCTCCATCTTTTATGATTCCGCCTTGTTCTGACTTGGAACCCACCATAAATCCGGTGACGTCTTGCAGGAAAACCAACGGAATTTTCTTTTGGTTGCAATTAGCAATAAATCGTGTGGCTTTATCAGCAGAATCCGAGTAAATAACGCCTCCAAACTGCATTTCACCCGTCTTTGTTTTTAAGACTTTTCTTTGATTGGCAACTATTCCAACTGCCCAACCGTCTATTCTAGCATAACCTGTGATAATGGTTTGGCCATAACCTTCCTTATATGCTTCAAACTCCGAATTATCTACTAATCGACTGATGATATCCATCATATCGTATTGCTCATTTCGTGCCTTGGGCAAAATACCGTAAATTTCCTTTTGCTCTAAACTTGGTTTTGCAGATTTGATTCGACTAAAACCGGCCTTGTCATAATCGCCAATTTTGTCAATAATATTTTTTATTTTATCCAAAGCGTCTTTGTCGTCTTTGGCTTTATAATCTGTGACTCCTGAAATTTCACAATGTGTTGTTGCTCCGCCAAGGGTTTCGTTGTCAATATTTTCGCCAATAGCCGCTTTGACCAAATAACTTCCTGCCAAGAAAATACTTCCTGTTTTATCTACAATCAAAGCTTCGTCGCTCATAATTGGGAGGTAAGCACCACCAGCCACACAGCTTCCCATAACAGCCGAAATCTGTGTAATTCCCATACTACTCATCAAAGCATTATTTCTAAAAATACGTCCAAAGTGCTCTTTATCGGGAAAAATTTCGTCTTGTAAAGGTAAAAACACCCCAGCCGAATCAACTAAATAGATGATGGGTATGTTGTTTTCCATAGCAATTTCTTGGGCTCTAAGGTTTTTCTTGGCAGTAATAGGGAACCAAGCTCCTGCTTTTACAGTAGCATCGTTAGCAACGACGACACACTGTTTCCCTTTGATATAGCCTATTTTTACAATCACACCACCTGATGGACATCCTCCAAATTCTGAGTACATTCCTTCGCCAACAAATGCGCCAATTTCAATTGAAGTTGTTTTCATATCCAACAAATAATCGATGCGTTCTCGCGCTGTCATTTTACCTTCAAGGTGCAATTTTTGAATGCGATTTGCTCCACCACCCAATTTTACTTTGGAAAATTTATGAAGCAAATTAGAAAGAAGGAGTTTATTGTGGTCTTCGTTTTTATTGAAGTTCAAATCCATATTGAAATTGTATTTATCAGAAAATAGATGGCTAAATTACAAAATCCACCGGAACTAATTTTAGAATAATCAATAAGAATTGTAGTTAACTAGATGGTGAATAATAAGTTTTGTTAGTTATGGATGTAATTAAGTTTTAAAAATAATAAAACCGAAGATTAAAACATAATCTGCTGCTTTTTTAAAAATATAATTTTAAAAAATCATTCAGGAATTTGTTGGCTTAAACAATGCAAAGTTCCAAAACCCCAAATTAAGTCGATGCCATTAATTCCGATGATTTCTCTATCTGGGAAACAATCAGCAATAATGTTCAATGCAATTCTATCATTAGCATCATTAAATATTGGAACTAAAACACATTGGTTTAAAATCAGGAAATTAGCATAACTAGCTGGTAATCGTAAACCATCGAAATCGATGCGTTTTGGCATTGGTAATTCTACTATTTTTGGGGATTTTCCGTTTTCCAATTTGGCATTTTGTAAACGTTTTAAGTTGTCTTGCAAAGGTCTGTAATTGTTGTCGTTCGGGTTTGATTCTACTATGGTGATGATGGTGTCTTCGTTTACAAATCGACATAAATCGTCGATATGACCGTGAGTATCGTCGCCTTCGATGCCATCACCCAACCAAATCACATTGGTAATTCCTAAATATTCCTTGAAAACCGCTTCATAATCTGTTTTAGTAAAACCGGGATTTCTAACTTGGATTGTTGGATGCATCAAACATTCTTCCGATGTTAATAAAGTGCCGCATCCGTTGGTGTCAATCGCTCCGCCTTCTACAATTACGGGTTTTCCTTTGTAAAGAACTTGGGTTACCGTAATCTTTAGAAATTCGCCCACTTTCGCAGGTACATATTTGTCTAAATTGATGTTTTTATATTTTGCCCAACCGTTAAAGTTGAAATTCAACGCTTCTCTTTTGGCTCCGTTTTGAACAATAGTTGGCCCAGAATCTCGCATCCAACTTCTATTGGTTTTATGAATGATAAAAGAAACATTGCTCATTTGAACGGCGGCAGTTTTGAGCATTTCGGTAACTTTTGCCTTTAGTTTTTCATCGGCAACGATTAAAAATACTTGCTCGAAAGTAGCCACTTTTTTTATAAATTCTACAAAAGCCCATTGAATAGCTTCATGTTTTCCTGGCCAATCGTTACCATTATGCGGAAAACACAATAAAATCCCTTCTTGTTTTTCCCATTCAGCAGGGAAACGCCTGGTAGTAGTTGTCATAAAACGAAGCTAAAATTATTGAGCACAAATATAGGTATTCATAAGGATTATAAAAATGGATAGGAGATTTATGCGGGTTGTTGTTTAGGGAGGTTTTATATGTTTTTTAATTTCACCAAAAAAAAAGGACTAAAACACCATCGTTTCAGTCCTTTTTTTATTCTAATCCCAATTGCTTAAACCTATTATTTAGTAAAGTATAATAGTTGCCTTTGTATTTCTCACTTACAAAACTTTTTTCTAAAACGGCTTCCATTTCGGGTTTGCAATACTGGAAAAGTTCTAAAGTATTGTTTAAAACTTTCTTATTTAAACCGCCATTTTCATAAGCAGCAAGAAAATCGTTGTAATTTAGTTTTCGCTTTTTTGCGTTTAAAGTTAAGGCTAAT